>JAISTF010000072.1 GCA_031272745.1 Eubacteriales Family XIII. Incertae Sedis bacterium | reverse complement strand
GAAAATCTTCCGCGATACAGTGCAGTCCGTGGCGGCCTCGGGAAACATGATCGTCGTGAAGACGCTGGGAGGCTGCGCGAACGCGGCCTGCGAGGCGATCGACTCGCTCGACTTCCCGCACATCCTCGGCTCGATCGCGGGGGACAATACGGTGTTTCTCGTCGCGGACGACGCGAAGTATGTGCCGGCGGCGGTGGCGCGGTTTGAGGATTTGCTGAAGTCATGATCGAGCGGGTTTCGATCCGGAATTTTGCCATCATTGAAGCACTCGAAGTGGAGCTCTTTCCGGGGCTCTGCGTCGTGACGGGCGAGACGGGCGCGGGGAAGTCGGTGGTCATCGAGGCGTTGTCGCTCGCGCTCGGCGCGCGCGCGGACAAGTCGATGGTGCGCACGGGGACGGACCGGTCGGTCGTCACGCTCGTGCTGGAGCCGGAGGCGGTTTTGACGCGCGAGGTGTCGGCGCAGGGGAAGTCCCTGTGCAAGGTCGACGGGGAGATCGTGACGCTGGCGACGCTCGCGGAGCGGTCGGCGGGGCTCGTCGACGTGCATGGGCAGTACGACCACCAGTCGCTGCTCGTGCCCGAGCGGCACATCGGGCTCCTGGACGCGTACGGCGGCGAACGCGTGGCAGCGGCGCGGGCGCGCGTGGCGGATGCGTACGAGGCGTACCGCGCGGTGAAGCAGCGGCTCGACGACGTGACGCGCGCGGCGGCGGCGAGCGAGCGCGAGATGGATTTCCTGCGGTTCGAGGTGAAGGAGATCGCGGGCGCGCGCATCGCGCCCGGTGAGGACGAGGAGCTCGAGACGCGCGTGCGCGTGATGCAGAGCGCGGAGAAGATCTACGAGGCGCTCGCGCGGGCGGAAGCGGCGTTGTCGGGGGATGGCGCCGGCGGCGAAGGCGAAGGCGGGCAGGGTGCCATCGCGGTCGCGGGCGTCGCGAAGGACGCGCTCGCGGGGCTGGCCGGCTTCGGCGCGGAATTCGAGGAGACGGCGAAGGCGGCGGCGGACGCGTACTATCTATTGGAAGAGATCGAGCCGCAGATACGGGCGCAGCGGGAGCGCACGGCGTTTTCGCAGAAGGAGCTCGACGACGCGCTCGCGCGGCTTGACCAGCTCGAACGCCTAAAGAAGAAATACGGCGGCACGTTGGACGCGGTGCTCGCGCACGCGGATGCGGCGCAGGTGCGGATCGACGGCGTGGAGAACGCGGACGCGAAAAAGGCGGCGCTCGCGAAGGAGCTCTCCGCGGCGGAAGCGGTCTTGAAAACGGAGTCGCAGACGCTGTCCGAACTGCGCAGGGCCGTGTCCGCAAAGCTCGAAAAAGCCATCACGGAACAGCTCGAGGAGCTCAATTTCAAAAACGCGCGCTTTTCTGCGACCATCGAAACGGGCGAAAACGGTTATTCGGAAAACGGCATGGATCGCGTCGAATTTCTGCTTTCCGCAAACAAGGGGCAGCCGCTGCTGCCGCTCGCGAAAGTCGCTTCGGGCGGCGAGCTGTCGCGCATCATGCTCGCGTTCAAGTCCGTGACGGGGGATTTCGACGGCATCGAGACGATGATTTTCGACGAGATCGACAGCGGCATCAGCGGGGTGACGGCGTCGATCGTCGGCGAGAAGCTGCGGCGCATGGCGGCGTCGCACCAGGTTGTCTGCATCACGCATCTGCCGCAGATCGCGGCGTGCGCGGCGCACCATTTCGTGCTGGAGAAAACGGCGGACGGGGACGGCACGCGCGCGACGATGCGCGAGGTGGCCGGCGAGGAGCGCGTGCGCGAGGTGGCGCGGTTGCTCGGCGGCAAGAGCGTGACGGAGACGACGCTCGCAAGCGCACGGGAGCTGATCGAGATGGCGGGAACAAATGTTTGACACGGCGCGGGGGTTGTTGTAGAATAATCGTATGGAAGGCGCGCTGCGGATACTCGGCATAGACCCCGGCTACGCGATCCTCGGTTGGGGGGTCGTGGACTACCGCGCGGGGCGATACCGGCTTGTGGACTGCGGGGCGCTGACGACGGGCAAGGAGATGCCGATGCCGGCGCGGCTGAAGGCGCTGTACGCGGGGCTTGCGGACGTGATCGGGATGTTTCTGCCCGAGGCGGCGGCGGTCGAGGAGCTGTTTTTCAACTCCAACGCGAAGACGGCGATCCATGTCGGCGAGGCGCGCGGGGCGGCGATCCTCGCGTGCGCAAACCTCGGCGTCGAGGTGTACGAGTACACGCCGCTGCAGATCAAGCAGGCGCTGTCCGGGTACGGGCGCGCGACGAAGGAGCAGATGCAGGAGCTCGTGCGGTCGGTGCTGGGCCTGGAGAAGGCTCCGCGACCGGATGACGTAGCGGACGCGGTGGCAGCCGCGATCTGCCACGCGAACTCGTCGGGCGCGCTGAACCGGATCGAGCGCGCGACGGGCGTGCGGATGAGGTAGAATGGTAGGATGAAAAAGGTTCTGGAATTGTTTGCGGGCGGCGGAGGATTGGCGCTCGGGTTGGAAAAGGCGGGCTTCGAGACCATTGGGTTGATCGAGTTCGATAAGGACGCCGTTGCCACCTTACGGCGAAACCGTCCGGACTGGAATGTGATTCACGACGACATCGCGAATATCTCATGCCTTGATTTGGAGGAGTTTTTTTCAATAACTAAGGGGGAGTTGGATCTGTTGTCTGGCGGTGCGCCTTGCCAGGCGTTCAGCTATGCGGGAAAAAAGCTCGGCCTTGAAGACACGCGAGGCACGCTGTTTTACCATTTTGCGATTTTCTTGGAGAAACTCCAGCCGAAAATGTTTTTGTTTGAGAACGTGAGGGGATTGCTGACGCACGACCGCGGGCGCACGTTTGAGACAATCCGCACAATTTTTGAGCAAAAAGGGTATCTGGTGCAATACCAAATACTCAACGCTTGGGATTTCGGCGTCGCGCAAAAAAGGGAACGGCTCATCACCGTAGGCATTCGCCATGATTGCTCCGAAGACATTTATTTCGAGTTCCCTGCGCCGCATACGTACAAGCCGGTCTTGCGCGATGTACTTTCCGATGTGCCCGCAAGCGACGGCGTGGAATACAGCAAACGAAAACGCGAGATATTCTCGCTCGTCCCGCCGGGCGGCTACTGGCGCGACATCCCTGCGGACATCGCGAAAGAGTATATGAAAAGCTGCTGGGAAATGGGCGGCGGGCGCACCGGGATACTGCGCAGGCTGAGCTTGGACGAGCCGTCGCTCGCGGTGTTGACATCCCCGAGCCAGAAGCAAACGGATCGATGCCATCCACTGGAGCCGAGGCCGTTCACCGTCAGGGAGAATGCGCGGTGCCAGAGTTTCCCCGACGACTGGGAGTTTTGCGGGTCGGTCGGGCAGCAGTACAAACAAGTCGGGAACGCCGTGCCTGTACAGCTGGCATACGATGTTGCCATGGAAATCAAAAGAGCATTGGAGGGCGATCATGTACCTGGATTACATCACGGACGAAAATCTAAAAAAGCATATTGCCGAGACCATCAAGCAGTATGACAAAAAGCTCGAAGCCTATTCGCTGAAGAAATTCAACGAGAACATTGTCGATCCGATCAAATTGTTATTTGATAAGTCGGTGTATCGTCTGTCTTGGATCGACACAATCAACAATGAAATCTTTCGCCAGCGTGACAAGGCGACGAACAACGACATCGGTTATTTTCATCAGCGGATATTCGCCTACATGAAAAACTGCGAGGTGCCGAACGAGGGCTGGGATGTGATCTTTCGGAGCAAAGAAGGGGTTGCCTTGCCGGACGGGGATACGGTTCACACCATTTATGTGGAGATGAAGAACAAGCACAACACGATGAATTCCGCAGCAAGTAGCGAGACGTATGACAAAATGAAACAACAATTGCTGGATGATGACGATTGTGCGTGTTTCCTTGTTGAAGCGATAGCAAAAAAGTCCCAAAACATCAAGTGGGAAAAGAAGACGCGTGATGGGAAAAAGGCATCTCACAAACGAATTCGGCGTGTCAGTTTGGACTGCTTCTATGAAATGGTGACGGGCGATCCCGAGGCGTTCTTCAAGCTGTGCACCGTACTGCCGGATGCCATTCATGATCTTGTTGCGGAAGGGAGCGCACCCGAAACCCCGGATGACACCGCCATACTCGAATTGAGAGAGATTGCTGAATCAAAGAATATCTCAATTGAGATGGCGCTGTTTTTACTGGGTTTTCATTCTTATATTGGGTTTGAGCGATTTGCGGATGAAATGAAAGGGATGTGATTGTGATATGGAAAAGGTAAACGAAAATGCAGGATATCGGTTGTGAGCCATGATCGCATACATCGCGGGGACATTGCTGGAGAAGTTTGAGGCGTCCGTCGTCGTGGACACGGGCGGGGTCGGGTACGAGGTGTTTTTGCCTTCGAGCTCGCGGGTGTTTCTGCGCGCGAAGGGGGACGAGGTCGTGCTGCAGACGACGCAGATCTTCAAAGAGGACGACGTGTCGCTGTACGGGTTTGAGGACCGCGCTTCGCTCAAGCTGTTCAAGATGCTCATCACGGTGAGCGGCGTGGGCGCGAAGGCGGCCATCGCGATCCTGTCGGCGCTATCGACGGACGAGGCGGTGCGGGCCATCGCGTTTTCCGACGCGGCGATGCTGACGCGCGCGAACGGCGTGGGGAAAAAGTCGGCGGAGCGGATCGTGCTGGAGCTGAAGGACAAGGTGACGGAGGCGTTTGCGGGGGGCGGCGCAGGTGTCGCCGGAAGCGGCGGGCGGCAGGATGGCACCCCTACGGGCGCGGGGAGTGCATCGGGCGAAAACGGTGGCGACGGCGTTGCGGCGGACGTCGACATTGCCGGCGAGGCGATAGAGGTGCTGCTGGAGCTGGGTTATTCGAGGAGCGAGGCGGGGCCGGCCGTGCTGCGCGTCTGCGGCGAGGCTGTGGGCGTCGAAGACTGCGTGAAGCTGGCGCTGAAGCAGATGTGAAGGGTACGCGGCGGATGAAGCGAATGCGTGGTGATTGCGGATGATGGACGAAGGCGAAAACAGGGTGGTGGCACCGCAGGCGGCGGGCTTCGAAGAGGAGCGGCAGGATTTTTCGCTGCGGCCGCGCAAGCTGACCGAGTACATCGGGCAGAAGGGCGTGACGGAAAATCTCAAGGTCTTCATCGAGGCCGCGAAGCTGCGCGGGGAACCGCTCGACCATGTGCTGTTCTACGGGCCGCCGGGGCTCGGCAAGACGACGCTCGCGGGCATCATCGCGGCGGAGATGGGCGTGGACATCCGCATCACGAGCGGGCCCGCGATCGAGCGCGCGGGGGACCTCGCGGCGCTGCTCACAAACCTCAACCAGGGCGACGTGCTCTTCATCGACGAAATCCACCGGCTGCACCGCGCGGCGGAGGAGATCCTGTACTCGGCGATGGAGGATTACGAGATCGACATGATCGTCGGCAAGGGGCCGTCGGCGAAGTCGTACCGCATCCCGCTCGCGGGCTTCACGCTCATCGGCGCGACGACGCGCGCGGGGAGCCTTTCGGCGCCGCTGCGCGACCGCTTCGGCGTCATCAGCAAATTCGATTTGTACACGCACGAGGAACTGGCGCAGATCATCCGCCGCTCGGCGGGATTGCTCGAAATCGCCGTCGACGAGGCGTCGCTCGCGGAACTCTCGGCGCGTTCGCGCGGGACGCCGCGCGTGGCAAACCGGCTGCTGAAGCGCGTGCGCGACTTCTCGCAGGTGCAGGGCTCGGGCGTGATCGACCGCGCCATCACGGACACGGCGCTCGCCTCGCTCGGCATCGACAAGATGGGCCTCGAGGGGCTGGATCGCGACATTCTGCGCTTGGTGATCGAAAAATTCGGCGGCGGGCCGGTCGGCATCGACACGATCGCGGCGTCGATCGGCGAGGAACGCGTGACCATCGAGGACGTCTACGAGCCGTACCTCATCCAGGCCGGCTTCCTGCACCGCACGAAGCAGGGCCGCGTGGCCTCGCGCGACGCGTGGGTCTGGCTCGGGTTGGAGCCGCCCGCGGAAGACCCGGCGCAATCGGCGGAGCCCGCGCAGATGGAACTGGAAATCGAATATGCGGAATAACGTAGCCGCGGTTGCCGCGTGAAGGTGGACCTGTTTGACTATGCGCTGCCCGAGGCGCTGATCGCCCAGCGGCCGGCGGAGCGGCGGGACGCGTCGCGTCTGCTCGTGTTTGACCGCGCGAGCGGAAGAACCGAAGACCGGTTGTTTTCGGATTTGCCGGAGTATCTGCGTGCGGGGGACGTGCTCGTGCTCAACGATTCGCGCGTGCTGAAGGCGCGGTTGCTCGGGGAGAAGGCCGGTACCGGGGGACGCGTGGAGGTGTTTTTGCTGCGGGAAGAAGGCGGCGTTTGGGAGTGCCTGGCGCGGCCGGCGCGGCGTCTGCGGGTGGGGGATCGCATCCTGTTTGCGGAGGACGCGCGGCAGGCTTTGGCGGATGGCCGCGCTGTCGGGTTGGCGGCGGAGGTGCTTGCCAAAGGCGAGGGTGGTGTCGTGACGGTGCGTTTCGAGGACGGCGCGGGGAAGCCTTTGGATGCGGGGGGTGTCTATGCCGCCGTCGAGCGCGTCGGGCATATGCCGCTGCCGCCGTATATCAAGCGGGCGGACGAGGACGCGGACGCGCAGCGGTACCAGACGGTGTACGCGCGGGAGCCCGGCTCGGCGGCGGCGCAGACGGCGGGGCTGCATTTCACGGAAGAGCTGCTCGCTCGCATCCGAGCGGCGGGCGTCCATATTGCGGCCGTGACGCTGCACGTCGGTCTCGGGACGTTCCGGCCCGTGCAGTCGGAGGATGTGGAAGGACATACGATGCACACGGAGGTGTACCATATACCGCAGGAAACGGCGGACGCGATCGGCGCGGCGAAGACCTGTGGCCGGCGCGTGGTGTGCGTGGGCACGACGTCCGTGCGCACGGTCGAAAGCGCTTTCGTGGACGGTGCGGTGAAAGCCGGATACGGGGAGACGGATATTTTTTTGTATCCGGGCGGGCCGTCGGGTTTCCGCGTGACCGACGCGCTCGTGACGAATTTTCATCTGCCGAAGTCGACGCTGCTCATGCTCGTGGCGGCGTTTGCGGGGCGGGAGCGGATCCTGCGCGTGTACGAAGAGGCCGTGGCGAAGGGGTACCGGTTTTTTAGCTATGGAGATGCGATGCTTTTGTTATGAAAAAAGACGATGCGTGTTTTGAATTGGTGTGTGCGGACGGGCGCGCGCGGCGGGGGCGGCTGACGACGGCGCACGGCGTGGTCGAGACGCCCGTGTTCATGCCCGTGGGGACGGCGGCGACCGTGAAGGGCGTGAAGCCGGAGGACGTGCGCGCGCTCGGGGCGCAGATCCTTCTCGCGAATACCTATCATCTATATCTGCGGCCCGGGCACGAGACCGTCGCGAAGGCCGGCGGGCTGCACCGCTTCATGCACTGGGACGGGCCGATCCTCACGGACAGCGGCGGGTTCCAGGTGTTCAGCTTGGCGGGAATCAATCAGATCCGCGAGGAGGGCGTCACGTTCCAGTCGCACATCGACGGGTCGCGGCATCTGCTCTCGCCGGAGAAGTCGATGGAGATCCAGCACGCGCTCGGCGCGGACGTCATCATGGCGTTCGACGAATGCGTGCCGTACCCGGCGGAGCGGGCGTACGTCGAAGCATCGGTCGGACGCACGACGCGGTGGCTCGAACGGTGTCTTGCGGCGCACAGGCGGGCGGCAGGATGCCGCCCCTACGGCGGAGAAGCGCACACAAAGAATGTAGGGGCGGCATTCTGCCGCCCGAACCCGCGGCAGCTGCTCTTCGGCATCCAGCAGGGCGGCATGTTCAAGGATCTGCGCAGGCTGTCCTCGGAGCAGATTGCGGCGTTCGACCTGCCCGGCTACGCGATCGGCGGCCTGTCCGTCGGCGAGCCGAAGGAAGTCTTGTTCGACGTCTTGGACGACTGCGCGGACATGCTCCCGAAAGAAAAGCCCCGCTACCTGATGGGCGTCGGCACGCCGGACATCCTGCTCGAGGGCGTCGCGCGCGGCGTCGACATGTTCGACTGCGTGCTGCCGACGCGTGAGGCTCGCCACGGCCGCGCGATGACGCGGGACGGCTCCGTGAATCTGCGCAATGCGAAATACGCCGAAGACTTCGCGCCGCTCGACGAAGCGTGCGGGTGCGAGACGTGCCGGCATTATTCCAAAGCCTATCTGCGCCACTTGATCCAATCCAAGGAAATGCTCGGCGCGACGCTGCTCTCGATCCACAACCTGCACTTCCTTACGGATCTCATGGCCGGCGCACGCGCCGCGATCGAGGCTGGCGCCTTCGAGCGCTTCAAGCGGGACGCGCTCGATCGGTACTATTTGGCATGACATCTTTTCTCACAATTTACGGAACAGGTTGAAAATCAGTAGCAAAAATGCTTGAATTTCTACCGATTTTGCATCTATTCCGCAAATTGCATTGCCCCGCGAAATAGATTGACAATCTTGAAACATTTCTGTGCGAAAACACAAAAATGCTGAAAATCCTGTTGACACGCCACGGTTTCGGACATAAAATGTCCCGTGTGCATGTCATTTAATAAGGAGGATACACAGATGACAAATCTCAAGAAGAAAATTGTATTGTTGCTCGCGATTGTGTTCGCGCTCGGTCTGTTGGCGGGGTGCGGCGGCAGCTCGGGCGGCGGTGATGCGGCGTCTTCGGCCGGCGGGTCGAGCGCGACGGCGGCGGAAACGGGCGGTGACGATGGCGGCGCGGCGGCCGCGACAGGTGAGCCGATCAAGCTCGGCCTCGTGACGCCGGCGACGGGCCCGCTTTCGGGCTTCGGCGAAGACGGCGCAAGCCCGTCCGACACATGGATCGAAGACCAGCTCATCGACTATGTGAACAATACGCTCGGCGGCATCGAGATCGACGGCGAGATGCGCCCGATCGAGCTCGTCGTCTACGACTCGCAGAGCGACACGACGGTTGCGACGCAGATGGCGGAAAAGCTCATCACGGACGACAAGGTCGACCTGATGCTCGTGCGCCACACGCCGGAGACGGTCAACCCTGTCTCGGCGGTCTGCGAACGCTACGAGATGCCTTGCGTGGCGATGGACGCGCCGGTCGACGCGTGGCTCGCGGAAGGCCCCTATGAGTGGGTCTACCACGCGCATTGGAACCTCGACCAGATGTACCAGCAGTACCGTGCGCTGTGGGAGAAGGCCGGCTTTGCGGTCGGCAGTGGCGCGAAGATCGGCCTGCTGTTCGCGAACGACGCGGACGGTACCGCGTGGCGCGACACGTTCGCGACGCGTATCGAGGAGGACGGCTACACGCTCGTCGACCCGGGCCAGTACCCCGCAGACACCTCGGATTTCTCGGACATCGTGAACCAGTTCAAGAGCGAGGGCGTGCAGATTCTGTGCGGTACGAACACCTGCCCCGTCTTCGGCACCTTCTGGCGTCAGGCGAAGCAGCTCGGCTTTGAGCCGGACATGGTGACGATGGGCAAGGCGTATCTGCTGCGCTCCGACGCGGAAGCGATCGACGGCGGCACGGGCATCATGGACAAGCTCGCGGGCGAGACCTGGTGGGCGCCGACGCATCCGTTCAAGTCCTCACTGACCGGCCTCACGCCGCAGGAACTCGCAGACAATTATCTGGCGGAAACCGGTCGTGAAATCACGCAGCCGATGGGCCTGAAATACGCGGACATGGAAGTCGCGATCGACGCGCTTCAGCGCGCGGGCACGCTCGAAAAGACGGCGCTGCGCGACGCGATCGGCGCAACGGATCTTGAGACGATGATCGGCCCCGTCAAATACAACGAGGACCATTATTCGCTGACGACGCTGACGGGCGGCCAGTGGGTGCTCGACGACACCGGCACGCTGCAGCTGAAGGTCGTGGACAATTCGCTCTTCCCGGACATCCCGACGACGGGCGAGCTCCAGCCGTTGAAGTAAGAGAAGCCGATCGGGACACATGGCAGCCTTTTTGACCTTCGATCACGTCGACGCCGGATACGGCGCGGTCAAGATACTCAAGGACCTCTCCTTCCAAGTGGAGGAGGGGTCTATCCTTGGCGTGATCGGGCCGAACGGCTGTGGCAAGACGACGATGTTCAACGCCCTCATCGGGCTCATCATCCCGACGGAAGGGCATATCAAGTTTGACGGTAGAGACATCACGAAGCTCCCGCCGAACAAGCGATCCCGCATGGGGCTCGGTCGCACCTACCAGGTGCCGCGGCCGTTCGAAAACATGACCGTGTTCGAGAACGTGCTGACGGCGGCCGTGCAGGGAGGCGGCGAAAACGAAAGAACCGGCGCGAAGACGGCGCGGGACGCGCTGGAGCTGACGGGACTGCTCCCGAAGGCGGATGTCCGCGCCGGCGAGCTCACGCTGCTTGACAGGAAGCGCCTCGAAATCGCGCGCGCGCTCGGCACGGAGCCGACGCTGATCCTGCTCGACGAGGTGGCGGCGGGCTTGATCGATTCCGAAATCAAAGACATCATGGCGCTCGTGCGCAGCTTGAAGGACGAGCGCGGGCTCACGGTGATCTGGATCGAACACGTCATCGAGACGATGGTGCATTCGACGGACGTGCTGATGTGCATGAGCGACGGGCACGAGTTGCTGATCGGCGACCCGCTCGAGGTCATGCACAGCAAGCAGGTCGAGGAGGTCTACCTCGGCGCCGCGGAGGAAGGGGAGGAAGCCGTATGAGCGAAGCCATGCTGACGGTGGAAGACCTTCAAGTCAATTACGGCGACTTCATCGCGGTGAACGGCGCTTCGCTTTCCGTGCCGTGCGGGGAAATCGTCTCCGTTGTCGGCACGAACGGCGCCGGCAAAAGCACGCTCTTCGACTGCGTCGCGGGGGTCGTGAAGCCCGTCCGCGGCAAGGTCACGTTCAAAGGCGAAGATATCACGGGGCTTCCCGCGCACGAGATCGTCGCCAAGGGCCTGACGCTCGTGCCGCAGGGCAGCCGCTGTTTCATCCGCATGACGGTGGAGGAGAACCTGTTCATGGGCTCCTATACGAAAAAGGCGCGGAAGGGGTACAGGGATTCCTTGAAAAAGGTCTACGAGCTATTCCCCGTGCTCTACGAAAAACGCAACGACCTGTCGGGCTCGCTCTCGGGCGGGCAGCGGCAGATGGTCGCAATCGGCCGTGCGCTCATGAACGCGCCCGAGATGATTCTCTTCGACGAGATCTCGCTCGGGCTCGCGCCGACGGTCATCAAAGACATCTATGCGCGCATCAAAGAGATCAACGCGGGCGGTGTGACGGCGGTCCTGATCGAGCAGGACGTCAAGCGCAGCCTGCGGACGAGCGCGCAGTGCGACGTGATGCTGAAAGGCAAAGTCGTGCTGTCGGGGAAAAGCGGCGATCTGACGGAAGAGCAGATCAAGCTCGCGTATTTCGGGGTTTAGAAGGGGAGCGGGCGGAACATGGCACAGGCGCTCATCAACGGAATCCTGCTCGGCGGCTTGTACGCCATCGTCGGCGTCGGCATGAGCATCATCTTCGGCATCGTGAAACTGACGAACCTCGCGCATGGCGACTTCGTCATTCTCGGCGCCTATCTTTCGCTGGCGGTCTCGACGGCGACGGGTCTGCATCCGTTTGCGTCGTTTGCGATCGTGCTGCCCGTCATGTTCGGCCTCGGCTTCGCGATCCAGCGCACGATGGTCAACCGCCTGCTCACGCGGGGCGACGAGCCACCGCTGCTCGTCATGTTCGGGCTGTCCATCATTATTCAAAATTTGCTGTTGCAATTTTTCTCGGCGGACGCGCAGCATCTGCGCAGCACGTACGACATCGGCAGCATCAAGATCGGCGATACGGGCGCAATCATCCCGCTGATGTTCCTCATCGACTGCATCATCGGCGTGGCGATCATCCTGGCGCTGAACATGTTCATGAAAAAGACCTATGTCGGCAACGCGATCCGCGCAGTCAGCGACGACAACACGGCCGCGCGCATCATGGGCGTGAACGTGCCGCTCGTCTACGGCGTCGCGATGGGCGTCGCGATGGTGACGGCGGCGCTCGCGGGCGTCCTCGTCGGCATGACGTACACGATCTACCCGACGAGCGGGTCGCAATACCTGATCATCAGCTTCGGCGTCGTCGTCATCGGCGGCATGGGGAGCATCAAGGGCACGCTTGTCGCGGGCTTGATTTTCGGGCTGGCACAGCTGCTCGGCAGTTATTTCCTCGGCACGAGCCTTCAGCTCCTCGCCGGATACGTCATCATCCTCGTCATGCTCGCGGTGAAACCGCGGGGCCTGTTTGCGAAGTGACGGAAGGGGCGCGGAGATGAATGTGTTGCAAGATTTCAAAGGCATGACGAAGGCGTCGCGGATCCGGCTGCTTGGGGCGGTCGTGATCGCGGCCCTGCTCTTCGTGCTGCCGCAGACGCCGCTCGTGGACGGCAATACGGTGCGCGTCGGATTGCTCATCCTGCTGTACTGCACGCTCGGGCAGATGTGGAACCTCATGGCCGGCTACACGGGCATGGTCTCGCTCGGCTCGCAGATCTTCATCGGGCTCGCGGGCTACAACGTGGCGATCTTCGCGAATCATTTCGGCCTGCCGTTCTGGATGGGCATGGCGAGCAGCGCGGCGATTTCCGTTGTCTTCGCGATCGGGCTCGCGTTCCTGCTGTTCCGGATGCGCGGCATGTATTTCGCAATCGCGACGTGGATCACGTCGGAAGCGCTGAAGATCATCTTCACAAGCTGGAAATACGTCAACATGGGCGGCGGCATGACGATCAAGCTGCGTCCCTACCCGAAGACGATGGACTTGTATTATCTGGCGCTCGTCCTCGCAATCGCGGCCTTCATCGTCGTCTTCCTCGTGCTCAACTCGCGCATCGGGCTCGGGCTCAAGGCGATGCGCGACGACGACGACGCGGCGGCGAGCC
>JAISTF010000138.1 GCA_031272745.1 Eubacteriales Family XIII. Incertae Sedis bacterium | reverse complement strand
GGGCAAGCTCGAGTTCACGAGCACGGATCTCAAGAGGTACTTCCCGCACGACGTGGAGCGGCCGCCGTACCCGAAATGGATCGAAAGCGGCGAGAGCCACGACGAGCGGCTGACGAGCCCTCGCGCGGAGAAATACCCGCTGCTGTGCGTGAGCAACCACGGGCGCTGGCGCATGCACGCGCAGGGCGACGACATCACGTGGACGCGCGAAGTGGAGACGATGAAGATCAAGGGGCCGGACGGCTATCTGTACGAACCCGTCTGGATGCATCCCTCGGAAGCGAAAAAGCGCGGCATCGAGCACGGCGAGATCGTGAAGGTCTTCAACGAGCGCGGTATCATCCTTGCCGGCGCGTACGTGACGGAGCGGCTGATGCCGCAGTGCACGTACATGGACCACGGCGCGCGGTTCGACCCGATCATCCCTGGCGTCCTCGACCGCGGCGGCGTCATCAACACGCTGACCCCGCACAACAACATCTCGAAGAACGCGACGGGCATGGTCGTCAGTTCCTTCCTCGTGGAAATCGAGAAGATTTCGGACAAGGAATGGAAGAAATGGAGAAAAGACTATCCGGAGGCGTTCGAACGGGAAAAACTGTACGACCCCGCGACGGGCGTGAGCCTGTCGGGATGGCTGGTGGAATGACGCGCGGCGCGCGCAGGATGTAGAGGAGGAGAGAGGCTATGGCAAAAGCGTTTTATGTGGACGTATCGCATTGCGTCGGATGTTACAACTGCCAGCTCGCCTGCAAGGACGAGCACGCCGGCAACGACTGGCTGCCGTACGCGAAGGCGCAGCCGGACACGGGCCAGTTTTGGCTGAAGATCGAGGAGCACGTGCGCGGCACGATCCCCAAGGTGAAGATGCACTACGTCCCGCGTCTGTGCGGGCATTGCGAGAACGCGGCGTGCGTGGCGGCCTGCAAGCACGAGGCGATCGCGCGACGGGACGACGGGCTGCTGCTGATCGACCCCGAGAAGTGCAAAGGCTGCCGCAAATGCGTGGACGCGTGCGCCTACGGCGCCGTGTACTTCAACGAAGAGGAGAAGATTGCACAGAAATGCACGGGCTGCGCGCACCTGATCGACGTCGGCGAGGAGCCGCGCTGCGTACAGGCCTGCGTGACGGAGTGCCTGCGCTTCGGCGAGGAGTCCGAGATGAAGGATCTTCTCAAAGGGGCGGAGGAGCTGCTGCCGGATTCGGGCTACGGCGCGAGGGCGTACTACTCGGGCATCCCGGGCCGCTTCGTGGCCGGCACGATCTACGACCCCAAGGAAAAGGAAGTGGTCATCGGCGCGAAGGTCGAGCTGACGGACAAGGACGGCAAGACGAAAAAGGCGCAGACCGACGCGTTCGGCGACTTCTGGTTCAAGGATCTGCCGGAGGGAAAGTCCTACACCGTGACGATCCGCGCGAAAGGCTTCGCCGACAAGGTCATCAAGAACGTCTCGACGAAGACGGACGCGAACCTCGGCGACGTGCCGCTGAAGAAATAGCCGAAAGGCAGAAGGGATAGGGGCATGGGCGCGTACGAAAGGCTCCTGTCCCCGGGGCGGATCGGGGACGTCGAGATCAAAAACCGGCTCGTCGTGGGTCCCATGGTGACCTGCATGAACCCGGGCGGGCTCGCCTCGGAGCAATGGATTCGCTACCACGAGGAGAAGGCGAAGGGCGGCTGGGGGCTAATCATCACGGAGGACTACCGCGTCAACGAGCACGCGGGCGGCTATCCGCACATCGCGGGGCTGTACAACGAGGAGCAGGTTGAGAGCCACAAGAAGCTGACGGAGGCGGTGCACCGCCACGGCGCGAAGATTTTTGCGCAGATTTACCACGCGGGCAGGGAGACGAACCACTTCGTCAACGGCGGCGTACAGCCGGTTTCCTGCTCGCCGATCCCTTGCCCGTTCAACAAAGAAATCCCGCACGAGCTGACCGTCCCGGAAATCCGGGGCATCGTGCGGGATTTCGCGAACACGGCGGCAAACGCGAAACGGGCGGGGTTTGACGGGGTCGAAATCCACGGGGCGCACGGCTACCTGGTTCACCAGTTCCTCACCCCGTACGCAAACAAGCGAATCGACGAGTACGGGGGCACGCACGAAAACCGCTTGCGGTTTTTGCGCGAGGTGATCGAAGCCGTGCGCGCGGAGGTCGGCGCGGGCTTTCCGATCCAAGTGCGCGTTTCCGCGAACGACGCGGTGCCGGGAGGGCGCACGTCGTTCGCGTCCCATCGGCTGTACCGGGACATAGAGTCTTTCGGCGCGGATTCCCTGCATGTGTCCTATGGCATCTACGGCGCGCGCCCGTCGGTGGGCGGCGTCGGCATGTACTACCAGCCGCAGGGATTCGGCGCGCAGTACGCGGCGGAGGCGAAACGATACGTGGACATTCCCGTGATCGCCGTAGGTTCGATTCACGATCCCGCGATGGCGGAAGAAATCCTCGCGGAGGGCGACGCGGATTTCATCACGATGGCGCGGATGTCGCTCGCCGACCCGCAACTGCCGAACAAAGTCGCAAGGGGCGCTTCGCAGGACATCCGTCCGTGCGTGCGCTGTTTGCAGGGGTGCATCGCGGCGACCAAGGCCGGGGTGCCGATCGCCTGCCTCGTAAACCCGGAGGTCGGCCATGAGCATGAATACGACTACGGCCCGGCCGCCGCGAAAAAGAAAGTCTTCGTCGCGGGCGGCGGCGTCGCCGGCATGGAAGCGGCGCGCGCGGCGCGGATGAAAGGGCATGATGTCACGATCTTTGAGTCGTCCGGCGCACTCGGCGGGCAGTTTTTGCTTGCGTCGTATCCGCCGGCGAAAGGCGAGTTTTCCGCCTTTCCCGCTTGGCAGAAACGGCAGATTGACGAACTCGGCGTAGAAGTGCGCCTGAACACGACTTTGACGCCGGAAATGCTTCGGGCGGAGAAACCGGACAAACTCATCGTCGCCACGGGCGCGAGGCCGATTCAAAGGCCGCACAAAGGCGGCGACGGGCCGAACGTCGCGCAGGCGATCGACGTGCTCGCGGGGCGCGCCGACACCGGCCTAAGGGTGCTTGTGGCCGGCGGCGGGCTGATCGGCTCCGAGGTCACGACGTTCATCGCCGCCCAGTACAAACAGGTGGCGGTGACGACGCGGCAGGCCGACGTCGGCTCGGCGATCGAAAGCAAAGAGGACTTGAAGGACATCCTGGAGCACTACGCCGTCCGCGTCTTCCCGCGCACGAGCCTTGTCGAGGTGACGACGGAGGGCGCGAAGCTCGCGACGGAAGGCAAAGAATGGTTCTACCCCTGCGACACGGTCGTGACGGCGTTCGGCATGGAGGCGTACGACCCGCTTTCGACGGAGGCGCGCAAGATTTGCGAGACGGTCGTCGTCGGGGACGCCCGCGAGGCGCGCACTGCGCTCGAAGCCACGCGGGAAGGCTTCGTGGCGGGTCTGTTCGCGTGACGATCCACGACCTGACCATCCTGCTCAACGAGCGGACCCTGCCGTTCCTGCCGGGCGGCGACAAGCCCCTCGCATGGACGCATGACGCGGATCACGAAACCGGGCCCGCCCAGGTCAGCACGGCGCGGATCGGATCGCATCTCGGCACGCACGTCGACGCGCCGCTGCATTTCATCCGGGGCGGAAGGACGACGGCGAGCATGCCGCTGTCAAGCTACGTCGGGACGGCCGCCTGCTTGTCGGCCGAAGGGCTGGTCGCGGGCGGGGCGATCCGTTTGGAGGCGATCCTCGAAAGGGACGGGCGGCTTCTTCACGAAGGTGATTTTTTGATCGTGCGCACGGGCTACGAAACGCTTGTCGGCACGGAGGCGTATTTCGATTTTCCCGTCTTTCCGGAAAACGCCGGCGCGCTGCTCGAGGCGCGCGGCATCCCCGCCCTTGGCATGGACACGCCGAGCATCGGGGGCATCCCGGAGCATCGGGACGTCCTCGGTCGCGGGATTGCGATTTTCGAATCGCTCGTGAATCTCGCGCCGCTCGTGGGCAAGCGCTTTTTCTTCAGCGCGGCGCCTCTGAAATTCGAAGACGGGGACGGCAGTCCCGTGCGGGCCTACGCCGTCACGGAATAGCCTCGGAAACCCATTGGTAATTTATTATTCAAATGCCGCGGGGCAATTGCAAAGGCCCGGCATTCTGTGGTAGAGTGCCTTGGAGGCTCGAAAAGGATCGGATGAGGGAATTTTTCTCGACAAAGGGCGTGTTCACGCCGAAAAATCTCGCGCTGCTCGCGATTTTGCTCGCGGTGCGCGTGATTTTGAACCTGCCGTTCCTCACGATCTACCTCACGCCGTCCTTCAAGCTGGTCACGTTCGCGTACGCGGCGGACGCGATCGTCGCGTGGATGCTCGGGCCCGTCGCGGCCGTCGCCTTCGCGTTTGCGGGCGACCTCCTCGGCTTCTTCGCGAGCTCCGGCGCGGGCGGGGCGTATTTCCCGGGCTTCGCGCTCAGCGAGATGGTGACCTGCTTCCTGTTCGCGCTCTTCTTCTACCGGCGCGCCGTCACCTGGCCGCGCGCCGTCGCCGCTTGGCTGCTCAACCTCGCGGTCGTGCTGCTCGGCATGAATTCGATGTGGCTCATCCTCATGTACGGCATGACGGCCGGCCAGACGTTCACCTTCGTGCGCGTCGTCAGCAACCTGGCCCAGTCGCCGCTCCACATCGTCATCCTATACTTCCTCCTCACGCGGCTGGGGAAACTGCGGGAGAGGCTGTAAGCCCCGAAAACCCATTGTGCATAAAGCACAAACGGCGACGCGGCAATTCTGTACGGATTCCCATTGAGGTCGGCTTCCCGCGGCATTATGATAATTCCAGAGAGGAATGTCGTTCATTCAACAATAGAATTTGAACTGAATAACGGAGAGGAGAAAACCCTATGA
>JAISTF010000102.1 GCA_031272745.1 Eubacteriales Family XIII. Incertae Sedis bacterium | reverse complement strand
CGGAGTCCAAAAGAGACGGTGTCGACGACCGGAACCTATCCTTTGGATTCCGGGACACGCCCGGAATGACGTGCGGGAAAAGCCTGCGGTATCTGGTGCCGGAGGATGTGCGTCGGTATCTGCTGGTGCGGGCGAAGGAGAAGGAGAGCCGGTTTGCGCACACGAAGCGCGTGATGGATCTGGCGGCGGAGATGGCGGCGCGGTTCGGGGAGGACCCGCATCGGGCGACGCTGGCGGCGCTTCTGCATGATTATTGTAAAGACTCTGCCGGCGGCGTGGAGAACAACATCCGGCACGGCGAGTTGGCGGCGGAGGCGGCGCGGGGCGAGTTCGGCGTGACGGATGAGGACGTGCTGAACGCGATTCGCTATCATACGACGGCGCGCGCGGGGATGAGCCGGCTGGAGCTGATCGTGTTCCTTGCGGACACGGTCGAGCCGGGGCGCACGTACGACAGCATCGCGCGGCTGCGGGACGAGTGTCTCGAGGACCTCGAACGGGGGGCATACACGGTGCTTGTGGAGCTGCGGGAATATTTATTGAAAAAGGGGTATACTGTTACAGACGATACGGAAGAAGCGATAGAGGATTTGCGGGCGAGGATGGTGTGATTGTATTGCTGGATTCTGCGACTACGCCTTCGGCTCCGCGCAGAATGACAATGGAACGCAAAGCCAGAATGACGATGGTGGTTTGAAGGCGAGGATAGCCTGAAGATATATTTGACTACGGAGCAGGGAAAAGGAGGTATGGTTGGACAACAGGGACATCGCGCTTGAGGCCGGAGGGATTCTCGACGCGAAGAAGGCGGAGGACATCACGATCATCGACATCGCGGAGCAGAGTTCGTTTGCGGATTTTTTCGTGAACGCGACGGCGTCGAACGTGCGGCTGCTCGGGGCGCTCGTGGACGAGGTCGAGGACGGGCTCGCGCGGCAGGGCGTGATTCCGAAGAACATCGAGGGGCAGCCGGAGAGCGGGTGGATTCTCATGGATTACGGGGACATCATCGTGAACGTGTTTCTGCCGGAGCAGCGGGAGATGTATCAGCTTGAGAAGATCTGGGGGGACGGTCGGTTTCTTGAATTGAATGAGTAGAAGTGTGGGAGTAGGATGAACGAAAAATACGAACCGAAGGCAATCGAAACAAAATGGCAGGAGCGCTGGGAGGCGCAGAAGTTATTCAAAACGGACAATGAGGGAGCGGGCGAGGCGTTTTACCTGCTTGAGATGTTCCCGTACCCGTCGGGAAAGCTGCATATGGGGCATGTGCGCAACTACTCGATCGGCGACGTGGCGGCGCGCTTCCTGCGCATGAACGGGAAAAACGTGCTGCACCCGATGGGGTGGGACGCGTTCGGGCTGCCGGCGGAAAACGCGGCCATCAAGAACGGCGTGCGCCCCGACCTTTGGACGCACGCGAACATTGACGAGATGCGCGCGCAGCTCAAGACGCTCGGCTTCTCCTACGACTGGGACCGCGAGATCGCGATGTGCGACCCCGAGGTGTATCGTTGGACGCAGTGGATCTTCGTGCAGTTTTTCAAGGCGGGGCTCGCGTACAAAAAGAAGAACCCCGTGAATTGGTGCCCGGACTGCGAGACCGTGCTCGCCAACGAGCAGGTCGTGGACGGGCGGTGCGAGCGCTGCGGCACAGAGGTCGGCAAGCGCGACCTCGATCAGTGGTACCTCGCCATCACGAAATACGCGCAGCGGCTTTTGGACGACATCGACGCGAAGCTCGGCGGCTGGCCGGACAACGTGAAGCTCATGCAGAAAAACTGGATCGGCCGCAGCACGGGCGCGGAGGTCGACTTCCCCGTCGAGGGCTTCGGCGAGAAGCTGCGCATCTTCACGACGCGCCCCGACACGCTCTACGGCGTCACCTACATGGTGCTCGCGCCGGAGCACCCCTTCGTCGGCCCGCTCACGGACGGCACGGAGTACGCGCCGCAGGTGGCGGTCTTCAAGGACAAGCTGCAGTACCTGAACGACATCGACCGCGCCTCAACGACGCTCGAAAAAGAGGGGCTGTTCATCGGCCGCTACGCCGTGAACCCGCTGAACGGCGCGCGCGTGCCCATCTACATCGCGAACTACGTGCTCATGGACTACGGCACGGGCGCGATCATGGCGGTGCCGGCGCATGACGAGCGCGACTTCGAGTTTGCGCGGAAATACGACCTGCCGGTCGTGCCTGTTGTGGACCCCGGAAACCCTGAGCTGGATTTGAATAACTTAACCGCTGCGTTTGTCGCGGAAGGCACGATGGTGAACTCCGGTCCGTTTGACGGACTCAATAACAAAGACGCGATCCGCGAGATCACGGCTTATGTCGAAAAGCAGGGCTTCGGGCAGGCGACCGTGAATTTCCGGCTGCGCGATTGGCTCATCTCGCGGCAGCGGTATTGGGGCACGCCGATCCCGATGATTCACTGCGAAACATGCGGCTGGGTGCCCGAGAAGGAGGAGAATCTGCCCGTGCTGTTGCCCGAGGATGTGCAGTTCACGGGGAAGGGGCAATCGCCGCTGACGACGAGCAAGTCGTTTCGCGAGACGGTCTGTCCGGTGTGCGGCGGGCCCGCGGAGCGCGAAGTCGACACGATGGACACGTTCCTCGACTCGTCGTGGTACTTCCTGCGGTATACGGACGCGCGCAACGACGAGCGGATTTTCTCGGACGCGGCCGTGCGGAAATGGATGCCCGTCGACCAGTACATCGGCGGCGTGGAGCACGCGATTTTGCATCTGTTGTACGCGCGGTTCTTCACGAAGTTTTTGTATGACATCGGCTACGCGCCGACGGACGAGCCGTTCACGAACCTGCTCACGCAGGGCATGGTGATCAAGGACGGCAAGAAGATGAGCAAGTCGATCGGCAACGTCGTGTCGCCGGAGGAGATCATTGCGAAGTACGGGGCGGACACGGCGCGGCTGTTCATCCTGTTTGCGTCGCCGCCGGAGAAGGAGCTCGACTGGTCGGATGCGGGCGTCGAGGGGAGCCACCGGTTTTTGGCGCGCGTATGGCGGTTGTGCAAGGCGGCGCTGGATGATGCGGGCGGGGCAAGCCCCGCCCCTACGCCTGCGGATTGTAGGGGCGGCATCCTGCCGCCCGCCGATGATGATGCGGCGCGGGCGCTGCGGTTTGCGCTGCATGCCACAATCAAGAAGGTGACGGGCGATATCGGCGAGCGGTACCAGTTCAATACCGCGATCAGCGCAATCATGGAGCTCGTGAACGCGGCGTATAAGTACAAGGAAGCGGACGGGAACGCGGCTTTGCTGCGGGAGGTTTGCGAGACGCTCATTTTGCTTTTGGCGCCGTTCACGCCGCATCTCTGCGAGGAGATGTGGGAGGCCTATGGGCACGAAGAGTCCGTGTTGCTCGCGGCGTGGCCCGCGTACGATCCCGCGGCGCTCGAGGTCGACACGCAGGAGATCGCGCTGCAGGTGAACGGGAAGGTGCGCGGCAAGGCGGTCGTGCCGGCGGGTCTTGACGCGCAGGCGCTTGCGGCCCACGCGCAGGAACTGCCCGAGGTGCGGGCGTTGCTCGAAGGCAAGGACGTGGTGAAGATCGTGGGCGTGCCGGGCAGGCTCGTCAACATCGTGGTGAAAGGATAACAAGGAAACACATATGGCATCATTTGATTTCAGAAGAAGAAAAAAAGGCGCGGACGAGACGCGCGTGGAGACGGCCGTCAAGGGCGCGACTTCGCAGAAAAAACGGAGCGACCGCGACCGGAAGGCGGCCGCGGACAGCCGGCAGGGCGGCCGGAACGCGGCGCAGAAGCAGCCGCCGAAGGCGCAGGAACAGACGAAGCGCAAGGGCCGCGCGGAAAGCAAGGCGGGCAAACCCGCGAAGGGGCCGCACGGCGAGCCCGTGCTCGAGATCATCCCGATCGGCGGGCTCGGCGAGATCGGGAAAAACCTGACGGCGTTCCGCTACGGCGACGAGATGATCCTCGTCGACTGCGGCATGAGTTTCCCCGACGGGGAAATGCTCGGCATCGACATCGTGATTGCGGACTATGCCTTCATCGAGCAAAACCAGCAGCAGCTCAAGGCGCTCGTCGTGACGCACGGGCACGAGGATCACATCGGCGGCGTGCCGTTCCTGCTGAAGCGCGTCGACACGCCCGTCTACGCGACGCGGCTGACGCTCGGCCTCATCAAGCACAAACTCGACGAGCACGGCATCAAGGGCGATCTGCGCCGTATCGACGCGGGCGGCAAACTCAAGATCGGCCCGTTCCGCATCGAGGCGATCCGCGCGACGCATTCCGTCGCGGATTCGCTCTCGTTTGCGATCGAGACGCCGGCGGGCACGGTGTTCCACACGGGCGATTTCAAAATCGACTACACGCCCATCGACGGGGACCCGATGGACTTTCAGAAGCTCGCGGAGATCGGCAAGCGCGGCGTCGACCTCATGCTCTGCGACAGCACGAACGCGCTCAGAAACGGGTTCTCGCAATCGGAAAAAACAATGGCGCCCATCCTCGATAAGATCTTTGGAGAAGCAAAGGGGCGCATCATTATTGCCACATTCGCGTCCAATGTCCACCGCGTGCAGACGATCATCAACACGGCCGTGAAGCACAAACGCAAGGTGGCGCTGTCGGGGCGCTCGATGCTGAAGGTCATGGAAATCGCGGACGAGCTCGGCTATCTCTCTGTGCCGAAGGGCGCGATGGTCGACCTCGAGGACATGCCGAACACGAAGGACAAGCGGCTCGTCATCATCACGACGGGCAGCCAGGGCGAGCCGATGAGCGCGCTGTCGCGCATGGCGACGGGCGACCACCGGCATGTGCGCATCCAGCGCGGCGACACGGTCATCCTCAGCTCGAGCCCGATTCCGGGCAACGAAAAGACCATCTCGGGCGTCATCAATTCGCTGCTCGGGCTCGGCGCGGAGGTGATCTATTCGGACATCGCGGACATCCACGTTTCGGGCCACGCGAGCCGCGAGGAAATCAAGATCATGATCTCGCTGCTGAAGCCGAAATATTATATGCCGGTGCACGGCGAGAATAAGCATCTGTTGCAAAACGCGGCCATCGCGGAAAACCTCGGCATCCCGAAAGACCACATCCTCGTGTCGCGCAACGGGCGCATCGCGGAGATGTGCGGCGGGGTCGTGAAGCTGACGGACCGGCATGTGCCGGCGGAACCCGTGTTTGTCGATGGCCTCGGCGTCGGCGACATCGGCACGAGCGTGCTGCGCGACCGGCGGCAGCTCGCGGAGTCCGGGCTCATCGTCGTAGCGGCGTCGTTTGACGCGGCGTCGGGATTTTTGGTCTCGGGGCCGGAAGTGTTTTCGCGCGGGTTCGTCTACGAAAAGCAAAGCGGCGATCTGATCGAGGAGCTGCGGCGAGAGGCGGAAGCGGAGATCGGGGATTTTGAGAAGAAGGGCACGGGCGACTGGGAAGCGCTGAAGGGCGCGCTGCGCGGGCGGCTGAAGAGCGCCGTGCTCGAGCGCACGGGGCGGACGCCCGTCATCCTGCCGATCGTGACGGAGGTGTAGACGATGGTGCACGACAAGGCGCATGAGTTGGCGGCCGAGATCAAACAGTCGGAGGAGTACCGCGCGTACCTTGCGGCCAAGGCGCGGGCGCAGGAAAATCCGGATCTTGTCGAGGCGCTGAACGATTATCAGGAAAAGCAGTTCGAGATGCAGAAGAAGCAGATGCTCGGCGAGCAGATCGGGCCGGATATGATGGGGCAGATGCAGAGCCTCTATCAGATTCTTGCGCGCGACCCCGTGGCGGCGGAATACCTCGGCGCGCAGATCCGGTTCGCGATGATGGTGAACGATGTGTACTCGATTCTCGGGGAGGTAGTGAAGGCATGAACGCATTGGAGGGCGCACCCGGCAGCGTGGTGCTGGATTGGGAGACGCTGACGGCTTTCGTCGTCGACGTGCTCTGCGCGAGCGGCGTGCCGCGCGCGGATGCGGAGGTCTGCGCGGACGTGCTGATCGAGTCCGACCGGCGCGGCATCGAGTCGCACGGCGTGAACCGCTTCAAGCCGATCTACATCGACCGCATCAAGATCGGCATCCAGAAGCCGGTGACGGAATTTGAGATTTTGAAGGAGACGAAGACGACGGCGGTCATCGACGGACACGACGGCATGGGGCAGGTCATCGGCGTGCGCGCGATGCGGATGGCCATCGACAAAGCGAAGGAGCACGGGCTCGGCATGACCGCGGTGCGCAATTCGACGCATTACGGCATCGCCGGCTACTACGCGACGATGGCGACGGACGCGGGGCTCATCGGGCTGACGGGCACGAACGCGCGCCCGTCGATTGCGCCGACGTTCGGCGTGGAGAACATGCTCGGCACGAACCCGCTGACGTGGGGGATGCCGACGGACGAGGACTTCCCCTTCGTCATCGACTGCGCGACGTCGATCACGCAGCGCGGCAAGGTCGAATACCTCGAACGCATCGGGCAGGACACGCCGGCGGGGCAGGTCATCGATGAGAACGGCGGGACGCTGACGGACTCGGCGGAGATCCTCAGGCGGCTCGTGGACGGCACGGCGGCGCTCGCGCCCCTCGGCGGAGCGGGCGAGGAGCTCGGCGGCTACAAAGGCTACGGCTTTGCGACGGTTGTCGAGATCCTGTGCGCGGCGCTTCAGGGCGGCTCGTATATGAAGGATTTGACGGGCAAGCGGGACGGGCAGAACGTGCCGTACCGGCTCGGGCATTATTTCCTCGCGATCGACCCCGAAGCGTTCCTCGGGCTCGAGGGCTTCCGCAAAACGGCCGGAGACATCCTGCGGCAGCTGCGCGCGTCGCGCAAGGCGCCGGGGCAGGACCGCATCTACACGGCGTACGAAAAGGAATACGAGGTGTGGCAGGCGCGCAAGGACGTGGGCGTGCCCATCAACCCGTCCGTGCAGCGCGAGTTCATCGAGATGCGCGACGACTTCGGCCTGACGGCGTACACCTTTCCGTGGGAGCAATAACGATATGATCCGGAGCATGACGGGATACGGGCGCGGCGACGCGTCGGACGGGCAGCGGACGGTGACGACGGAGATCCGCGCGGTCAACCACCGGTACTGCGAGATCACGGTGAAGATGCCGTCGAAGTACGCGTTTGCGGAGGAGGCCGTGAAGTCGGCCGTGCGCGCGCGCGCGCAGCGCGGCAAAATCGACGTGACGATCCTCGTGCAGAGCACGGCGGAGGAAGACGTGGCCGTCGTGTTGAACGCGGCGGCGGCGAAGCAATACTACCGGAGCATGCGCGAGCTCGCGCGCCAATTCGACATCGAAGAGGACGTGCCGCTGGAGCTGCTCGCGCAGATGCCGGAAGTGCTGCGCCAGGGGCGCGCGGACATCGATGAGGACGCGGTGCGGACGCTCCTGCTTTCGGCGACGGATGCGGCGCTTTCCGCGTTCGACGCGATGCGCGCGGCGGAGGGCGCAGCGCTCGCCGACGACCTATCGGCGCGGCTCGACGACCTCGCGGACGTCGCGGCCGCCGTCGAAGCGCGCGCGCCCGAAGTGCAGGCGGCGTATGCGGCGAAGCTGCCCGCGCGCATCGAACAGCTCCTCGAAAAACCGGTCGACCGCGATCTGCTCGACCAGCGGCTCGCGATCGAGATCGCGTCGTTTGCGGACAAGGCGAGCATCGAGGAGGAGCTCGTGCGGTTTGCGAGCCACATCGCGCAGTTCCGCGGCATTCTCGCGCTCGGCGGCGCGGAGCCCGTCGGCAAGCGGCTCGACTTCCTCGTGCAGGAGATGAACCGCGAGGCGAACACGATCGGCTCCAAGGCGAACGATTTGCTGATCACGGATTATGTCATCCGGCTGAAGACCGGCGTCGAGAACGTGCGGGAGCAGGTGCAGAATATTTGTTAGGAGAAACGATATGACTTGGGGAACGCTGTATTTTTATTATCAATGCCCGGAATGCGGGGCGCAGTTCAAATATGATTTTTCGCGCAACGACGAGTTCGGCGAGCGCTTCGGCGACTGCCCGATCTGCGGCGTCCCCGGCACCTATGTGAAGGACGGCCCGCGCCAACCCGACGACGCGGACTATCCGGAGGTGGAGGAGTGACAAGACCGGTTCGGGGCGCTTCGTGAATTTGCACGAGGGTCGGGCATTGTTATTATAAAAAACCAAAAACATTTGGAAATTCAATAATTTTTTTCAAAATCGCTTGCAATTCACAGGGCAAGGGTTCTATCATGGTCTCAAGTTTTGTTTTCTAAAAATTGAAAAGAGGAAAGAGGAAATGGCAGAGGACAGATCCAAGAACAGCCGGTCCGGGGAACGGACGCTGATTCGGGACATCAGCTTCTGCGGAGTGCCGGAAAACGGCTCGAATGCATCAATGGTCGACGTGAAGGATGGGAAAATCATTCGCATCCGGCCGATGCATTATGACTGGAAGTACGACCCCGAGAAGCAGATGAACCCGTGGAAGTTCGAGGTGCGGGGCAGCACCTTTGAGCCGAGCATGAAGACGCTCATCCCACCGTATTCCATCGCGTACAAGAAGAGGGTCTACTCGCCGGCGCGCGTGCGGTTTCCGATGAAGCGCGTCGACTGGGATCCGAACGGGGCACCGGGGTCGACCGGCCCGGGCGGGCGTAATACGCAAAACCGCGGCGTCAGCAAATACGTGCGGATTTCGTGGGAGGAGGCCCTCGATACGATCGCGAAAGAGATGAATCGCCTGAAGGATACCTATGGGCCGACGACGCTGTTGTATCAGTGCGACCAGCACGGCGAGAACAAGGTCGTGCAGGCGTGTCATGGCGCGGGGCGCAAGCTGCTGCCGCTGTGGGGCGGCTACACGCTGCAGATCCGCCAGCCGGACAGCTGGGAAGGCTGGTGGTGGGGCAGCAAGCATTTCTGGGGCTGCGAGCCCGTCGGACAGGGCAAGCAGAGCAATTTGCTGCTGGATGTCGCGGAAAACTGTGAACTGCTGTTGTTTTGGGGTTGCGACCAGGAGACGACGCCGTGGGGTTGGCAGGGCCAGCTCCCGAGCCGGTTGTCCTATTGGTACACGGAGCTCGGCATCAAGCAG
>JAISTF010000099.1 GCA_031272745.1 Eubacteriales Family XIII. Incertae Sedis bacterium | reverse complement strand
CGGCCGGAAAGACAACGCTGACGCTCGGCATGGAAAATCCCGTGACGGGGCAGTATTATTTGCAAAAGGACGGCGGCGGGGAAATCTACCTCATCCCGTCCACGCTCGAAGCCGGCTTCTCCACGACGCTGGATGAGATGGTGAAAGCGGAGTAGGACGAGCACTTCACCGCTTATTTGAGCACAGCCCCCCGAAGGCAAGTTCAAAACGTGTCCGACGGGGTTGCCACCGCAAACAAATTGTCCAGGATGTCTTCCGCCGTGACGGCGCCGTCTATGAGGCCGCGGCTCATGCGGCTCGCGGCGGTCGTATAGAAGCTGTTGCCGCTGAAGAATTCGCGCGGTGCGCCCTCGCTGACGACGGAGCCATTGAAGAAGAGCGCGCAGCGGTCCGCGTGGCGGGCGCAGAATTCTACGTCGTGCGACACCATGAGGACTGAGGCGCCATCCGCCGTGAGCCGCCGCAGGATGCGGGAGAACTTCTCCTTGAAAAAGCTGTCCATCCCCTTCGTCGGTTCGTCCAGCAATAAGATTTTTGGCCGCGCGAGCAGCGCCATCGCAAGCCCGATGCGCTGTTGCTCCCCGCCGCTGACGTCATAGGGGTGGAACGCCAAAAGATCCTCGATCTCCGTCAGCGCGCAGACGCGGCGGACTTCAGCCTCGATTTCCTCGGGCGCGGCTTTCTTGTTGTGATATGCCGCCACATCGATGAGGTTGTCGAAAACCGTCGGGCGCGTGAACAGGGTCTGCGGATCCTGCGGCAACGCGGACAGCCCCGCTTCGGCGAGCCCGCGCGCGCCGGCCTTCTGCGGGTCGGCCACGAACACGCGCACCTTGCCGCGCCACACGCGGTTTTCGCCCGTGAGGATGCGCAGCATCGTGCTCTTGCCCGTGCCGTTGCCGCCGACCACGCAGAGGAATTCGCCCGCCGCGAGCGTGAGCGAAAGGTCGCGCACCACGTCGCGCCCCGCGCGGTCGTAGCGAAACCATACGTCCTTCAAGGAGACGACCGGCGGCGCGGATGTTTTTTGCGGGCGGCAGAATGCCGCCCCTACAGAGGTTTCGTGCCCGATGGGATCCTGCGAATTGTAGGGGCGGCATTCTGCCGCCCGCGCTCCCAACCACTCGCGGCCTTCGCGCACGGTCAACGGAATCGATCCGTTGTCATTCTGCGCAAGGCCGCCTGCGGCCGCAGTCGCAGAATCCAGCTTCTTTTCCGCCGCCGCAAAAAACACCCGCGCCGGCGTCGGCATCGCGGCGAGCATCGGGTCGCCGAGCGCGTGGAGCCGCCGCCCGACGCCCGAAGGCGCGCCCGCGCAGACCACGCGGCCGCGCGACATCACCACCGCCTGGCCTGCGCGGGGCAGCGCGGCTTCGAGCCGGTGCTCCGAGAGCACAACGGTCGTGCCGATCTCGTCGTGGATCTTCGCGAGCGTGCCGATGAAGTCCTCTGCCGCGATGGGGTCGAGCTGCGCCGTCGGCTCGTCGAGTACGAGCACGTCCGGCTGCATGGCCATCACCGACGCGAGCGCGAGGATCTGCTTCTGCCCGCCCGAGAGCTCCGCCACGCTTTTTTCGTACCATTCCTGGATGCCGAAAAACGACGCCATCTCCGCCACGCGCCGCCGGATCGCGGGCGCGGGCTCCCCGAGGCTCTCGAGCCCGAAGGCCAGCTCGTGCCACACCTTGTCCGTGACAATCTGGTTGTCCGGGCTTTGCTGCACGAAACCGATGCGCGCGGCCTGCTCCCGCAGCCCCACGCCGTCGAGCGGCCGCCCGTCGAACCGCACCTCGCCGGACCGCTCCCCGTGCGGTGTCAACGCCGTCCTCAAATGCCGGAGCAACGTGGACTTCCCGCACCCGCTCTTCCCACAGAGCACGACGAACGCCCCCCGCTCCACGGACAGCGACACGCCGTCCAAAGCCGGCTGCTCCCGCTCCGGATACCGAAACGTCAGCCCCCGCACCTCAATCAGCGCCATCAACCAACATCCCCGTCCGCGCCCGCCGCCAAATCCAATCCTCCCGCACCTCAAGCCCCAGCGGCAAAAAACACACCGCCGCGTGGCACGCGTACGCCACCGCCCGCCACACGGGATACGCCGCCGCCCAAACCACCGTAGGGGCGGGGCTTGCCCCGCCCGCATTCATGACAAAAACCGGGTAATACGACACCGAGACAATGCGCGAAAAAACAAGCACGAGCAAAATGGTTATTGCAACCGCAAAAACAACGAGCAGCCCCCTGTCACGATCGTCGAGGCGGTAGTTTGCATAGGCCGTGCGGCCCGGCAGCCCGTAGCCGCGCGCGCGCATCGAGTCGCTTGTCTCGATGGCGTTTTCGAGCGCCCACGTCACCATCACGGAGAGGATCTCCCCGCCGGCGCGCAGCTTCGCAAGGGGATTTGCCGGGGACGATACGCCCATGCCGATGCCGCGCCGCGCCGAGGCGATGCGGGCGGCCTGCGCGCGGTAACGCGGAAGGAAGCGCAGCGCCATCGACAGGATGAGCGACATCGCGGGCACGACGCGGCCGAAGAGGTAGAGGAATTTGTCCGAGGTCATGACGGCGCCGTAGCAGGCGCACCAAAGCACCACGCCGCCGATCATCAGCGCGGACGCGGCGCCGTAGAGGAGCGATTCGAGCGTCAGCGGGTTGCCGCTCGGCAGGTAGCCGAGGATGGTCACGCCGCGATGCGTGAAGCAGACGTTGAAAACCACCGCCAGCGCCATGAGCGGCGGCGCGAGGAGCAGCCCAAATTTGGGCATGCTCCGGCGCGCGAGGCAGGCCGACGTGCCCAGCGCCGCCGCGAACGAAATCGCGAGGAAGACGGGGTGCGGAAAGAGCGCCGTCACGAGGACGACGTAGCCGAAGAAGAGGTAGTTCACAAGCGGGTGGTAGCCCGCGAACGCGCTGTACTGTGTCGCGTTGCCCATGCTCACCGCCCACCGTAGGGGCGGGGCTTGCCCCGCCCGCTGTAGGGGCGGCATCCTGCCGCCCGCCCGCCGTACAACCCGTACTTCACCCTCACGCGCTCCAGCTTTTCGATCATCGGCCGCGCGAACACGGCGAGGAACACGGCGGTGCCGGCCGCGTGGACGAGGTTGAGGGGGATGCCGGCCGCGTAGGTCGCGATCAGCGCCTCCCCTTGGATTCCCGAAGAAAATATCGCCACCGCCGCCGTGTCGAGCAGCAGGCCGTACAGCGCGAACGTGATCAGGAAGCCAAACGCGCAGAGCGCCGCCGTCCGCAACCGTTCCGCCCGTTTCCGCGCGCGCACGCTTGCAAACGCGCCCTCTTCGCGCCCGGGGAGCCCGGGAAGGCCGGGGAGCCCGGGACGCGGGCGGCGCAGGCGGGCGGCCCCGGAAAACACGAGCCCGCTCAGGCAGCCGATCAGGCCGAGGGCGAGCATCTGCCACGGCGTCCACGGCCCCTGCCCGAAGAGGAAATTGCTTACGAAAGCCGCGAGCGCGCCGCAGACGAAGCCGCTCTGCGCGCCAAGCGCCGCGCCCGCGATGATGACGATGGCCACCGCCGGCTTGAAATGGGGCAGCATGAAAAACGCCGCGCGCGAAACGACAATGATGGCCACCATCACCGCGATGACGACCAACTCCCGCGCCTGCGGCTTTCGGCCCTCGAACGCGAGGACAAACGGCAGCATCGAACACACGGCGATGGCGAGGCTCACGGCGTAGTAGTTGACGTGCCCGTCCACGGTCATCCCGCCCCGCGATTCTCCGCCTCGCGCGCCCGCACCTGCCGGGGGTCGGTGAGGGGCGGCAGGCCGGCGGCCTCGACCGCCAGCCCCCAGGTGCGGAAGCGCGCCTTGAGCTCGCGGACGGTGTCCATCTCGCCCTTCGTGGGGGTGCGGCCGAGCTCCCGCGCCTTCGCGAGCAAAGGCGCGAGAATCCGCCGGTCGTTTTCCGTCAGGGGCGTCCCCGGCGTCCAGTACCTGTTTTTATAACGGTTTCTTGTCACGGTTCTTTATAGAATAACATGGATTGCGTTGCTCCACTTCACTCCACTTCACTCCACTTCACTTCACGACCATGAACGTCTTTGTCCATGCCTTGCCGCCGGCCTTGACGGTGAT
>JAISTF010000031.1 GCA_031272745.1 Eubacteriales Family XIII. Incertae Sedis bacterium | reverse complement strand
CGCGTTCGGCGCGCGCCGGCCCGCCCGCTGGCCGCTGCTCGCGAGCGCGATCATCCTCTACGCGGGTTACCTCGTGCCGCCGCTGCGCGCCTCCATCACGCTCCCGTGGGTCTTCATCGCCCTTGTCCTGTGCTTCCTCTCGATGTTTGCGATGGAGAAGCGCGATCTGACGCAGGGCTTCGCGACCTTCGTCGGCGGCTTCTATATCGTATTCCTCGCGTTCCACATCGTGCTCGTCGACACCTACTACGCGACCCCGATCCCGATCACCGGCAATTTCGGGCTGTCCGGCATCCACAGCTATGTCTGGGTCATTTTCCTCGCGGCGTTCGGCACGGACGTCTTCGCCTATTTCATCGGCATGCTCCTCGGATCGCGCAAGCTCTGCCCGTCCATCAGCCCGAAGAAAACCGTGGAAGGCGCGATCGGCGGCGTGCTCGGCTCGGTGCTGCTCTGCGGCCTGTTCGGCTTCTTCTTCCTGCCGTCCGGCTTTTCGGACTGCGTCGCGCTCGGGTTGCTCGGCGGCGTCGTCTCGCAGCTCGGCGATCTCTCCGCATCCGTGCTCAAACGGCACATCGGCATCAAGGACTGGGGTACGCTGATCCCCGGACACGGCGGCGTGCTCGACCGCATCGACAGCGTGCTGTTCACGGCCCCGCTCGTGTTTTATTATTTGATGATCAAAGCCGCCTTGCTCGCGGTCTTATAGGACAGAAAGAAATTCTTCCGCCGAGACCGATCCCAGGACACCCCGGACGTCAATAACCGAAATCGCCCGGCGCAGCGCGTCCGTCTGATGCGGGACGCCTTTGAGCGCTGTTTCTATTTCGGCCACAGGACGCAGCGCGAGGAAATCCCCGGCGATGCGGCAGTCCTCGATCACGCCGCGGCGCACGTCGAGAAAGACGTCGACGCGGCCGCCCGGGAACCTTGCGCCGTTCGCGTAGGTGTAGGCGGGCGCGCGTCCGTAGGTCCACGCGGGGTTTTCGTATTTTTCCTGCATGAGGGTGCCGATGGCCGCCTGCTCCGCTTCCGTGAACCCGCCGGCCGGCGCTTTGCTGTGCGCGCGGAAGGTCTCGTGGAGCGTTTCGAGGAAGGCGTTCACGTCCTTTTCGCGCACATGGTCCGCGATGTTCGTGACGCGCGCGGAAACGGAGCGCAACGCTTTCGAGGCAATCTTTCCTTCGTCCGCCGTCAGCACGCGCGCGAGCTTTGCGATGTCGGCGTCCCAGAGGAGCGAGCCGTGGCTGCACAGGTAGCCGTGCTTGATGTACTGCGCGATGCCGGAGAATTTTTTGCCTGCGAGCAGGATGTCGTTGCGGCCCTCGAGGCGCGCTTCCGCGCCGAGCCGTGCGAGCGCTTCGGTCACGGGCGCCGCGAGGTGCTCGCGCACGACGTCTTTCGGGTCGACGGCAGGGGTCCACGGCAGGAGGATCGTGTACAGCACGGTGCCCGGATCTGTGAAGATCGTGCCGCCGCCGCTGGACCGGCGCACGACCGCGATGCCGTGCGCTTCCGCGTAGGCACCGTCGATCTCCTGCTCGGCGACCTGGTTCGCCCCGAGCATGACCGTATCCGGCGTGCGCCAGAGCAGGTACACGGGTGCCTGCGGCTTCCGGTCCCGCATGATCACTTCCTCGGCCGCAAACCAGTACGCGGCGGCGCGCGGCGCGCTTTGTGTCCCATCGCAACTCATACATGTATCATAGCACAGCGCCGCGCATGGTATACTGGTTGTCATGGTGACACGGGTGACGATTTTGGGATCGACGGGGTCGATCGGCACGCAGGCATTGGACGTGATCCGGCGCGGGGGCGCGGCGCGGTTTTTGGTTCGCGGGCTTTCGTGCGGAAAGAACGATGCTTTGCTCGCGCGGCAGATCGCGGAGTTTGGGCCGGCGGCGGTGGCGGTGGCGGACGAAGCGGGCGCCGCGCGCATCCGCGAGGCGTTTCCGCGGCTCACAGTCTTCGGCGGGGCGGACGCGGCGGAGCGGCTTGCGGGGTTTTGCGGCGCGGACGTGGTGCTGAATGCGCTCGTCGGTATCTCGGGGCTGCGGCCGACGATGGCCGCGATCGCGCGGCTTGCGGAAGAGCGGGCGGCAGGATGCCGCCCCTACAATTCGGAGAAGCGGGCGACCGAGGGCGGTCGCCCCTACGGGTATCCTGCGACTTCGCGCAGGACAAGTTTGGCGCTTGCAAACAAGGAGTCGCTCGTGGCCGGCGGGCGGCTCGTGACGGAGGCGGCGGCCCGCGCGGGCGTGGCCATTGTACCCGTCGACAGCGAGCACAGCGCGATCTTTCAATGCTTGCAGGCGTCGACGGGCGGCGCGGGTGTGGAGCGGCTCATCCTCACGGCGTCCGGCGGGCCGTTTCGCGGGCGGACCCGCGCGGCGCTCACGCACGTCACGGCGGCGGACGCGCTGAAGCACCCGAATTGGGACATGGGCAGCAAGGTGACGATCGACAGCGCGACGCTGTTCAACAAAGGGCTCGAAGTCATCGAGGCGCGGTGGCTGTTCGGGCTGCCCGCGGAGCGCATCGAAGTGCTCGTCCACCCGCAGAGCATCGTCCATTCGATGGTCGCGTACCGGGACGGCGCGGTGCTCGCGCAGCTCGGCGTGCCGGACATGAAGGTGCCG
>JAISTF010000156.1 GCA_031272745.1 Eubacteriales Family XIII. Incertae Sedis bacterium | reverse complement strand
CGCTGCGGTCCATGATCGCGAGCGCCTGTAGCCCGCCGAGCGCCTGCGCCAGCTCTTCCGCGGGGAAGGGCCGGAACACGCGCAGCTTCACGAGCCCCGCCTTCACGCCGCGCGCGCGCAGCCGGTCGACCGCGTCCTTCGCAGTGCCCGCCGCCGAGCCGATGAGCAACACGCCCACCTCCGCGTCGTCCATACGGTAGGGTTCAAACAAACCGTACGCACGCCCGAAGTTATTGAAAAAATCCTTCGATACGTCCACGATCACCTGCCTGGCGCATTCCATCGCATAGGCCTGGGCGCGCTTCAGCTCCATCACGTAGGCGGACACGCCGTAGGGGCCGATTGCGACGCTCTCCTTCGGGTCGAGCAGGTGGTGCGGCGGGTCGTAGGCGCCGATGAAGGCGCGCACGGCCACGTCGTCCTCCGTCTCGATGTTTTCGATCGCGTGGCTCGTGATGAAGCCGTCCTGGCAGATCATCACGGGCAACATCACGTCCGGGTGCTCGCCGATGCGGTGCGCCATGAGCATGTTGTCGTAGGCCTCCTGCGCGTTCTCGGAGTAGATCTGGATCCAGCCGCTGTCCCTGGCGCCCATCGAGTCGGAGTGCTCGGTGTTGATGTTGATCGGGCCGGTCAGGGCGCGGTTGACGGCCGCGAGCACGATCGGCAGGCGGTCGGACGCGGCGACGTAGAGCAGCTCGTACATCAGGGCCATGCCCGCCGAGCTCGTCGCCGTCATCGCACGGACGCCCGACGCCTGCGCGCCCATGCACGCGCTCATCGCGCTGTGCTCGGACTCGACCGCGACAAATTCCGTGTCGATGAGCCCGTCCGCGACGAAGCGCGAGACGTACTGCGGAATCTCCGTCGACGGCGTGATCGGGAAGGCCGCGATGACGTCGGGGTTGATCTGCCGGATCGCGAGCGCGACGGCCTCGTTGCCGCTCATGCGGCCGCGGATGCTCTGTGTTTCTTTCATCTTATAACGTCTCCATTCCGATCGCCCCGAACGGGCAGACCTGTGCGCAAATGCCGCAACCTTTGCAGTGGAACATATCGAAGTCCTGTCGCTTGCTGTGCTCGACGGGGATCGAGCTGTCCGGACAGACGGGGTAGCAGAGCAGACATTGCTTGCAGTTTTCCGGTTTCCAGACGGGGGCCTTCGTGCGCCAGTCGCCCGTGTTGAAGAACGCGGAGTTGCCCTCGCCGTAGACGAAGCCGCCCTGCGTCATGTCACGCCACGGGCTGTGCTCGCCGATGTCTTGCATTTTGTTTGTCTTTGTCATTGCGCCACCTCGTTCACGCGCACGGCACCGTTCCAGGCTTCCTTGAGCGCGCGCATATTCCCTTCGATCACTTCCGGCTTGGCCGCGAATTTCTCCTCGTACGCTTCCTGCATGACGCCGAAAAACTTCTGCTCGTCCATCACGCCCGTGAGCTTCGCGACGACGGAAAGCAGCGGCGTGTTCGGCAGGTTTTTGCCGAGCGTGCGGCGCGAGATTTCCGCCGCGTCGACCGCGTAGATCTCGGCCTGGCCGCAGTCCGGCGCGATCTTCTCGAACGCGGCCTTGACGTCCTCGGGCGGGCGGCTCGTGTTGACGACGATCTTGCCGCCGCATTTGAGGCCCGCCGTCACGTCGACCGCGCCGAGCAGGGTTTCGTCGACGACGACGACCATGTCCGGGTCGTAGATGTTGGAGTGGACGCGGATGCGGTTTTCGTCGAGGCGATTGTACGCCGTGATCGGCGCGCCCATCCGCTCCGGGCCGTATTCCGGAAAGCCCTGCACGTAGAGCCCCGCCGCGAACGCCGCGTCCGCAAGCAGCAGCGCCGCCGTCTTCGCGCCCTGGCCGCCCCGTCCGTGCCATCTGATTTCGATCATGTTTCCTTGCTCCTTCTCACAAAAAACCCCGCAGACCGTTGCCGGTCTGCGGGGACGACTTTCGCCGCGGTACCACCCCGCTACCCCGCCGCGCCGCCCGCCCGGGGCGCGCCGCAGGACGCTTCGTTTGCCGCTTGCCGCGCGGCTGCGGGCCTCTCTACTAACATCCGGAGGCGCTGCCTGCGCGCCCCCCGCTTTCGCAAGGCCGGCTCCGAAGGGATCACTTCATCAACGCCGTTCGTTATTCAATTTGTAGACGCGTATTTTACCACGCGGCGGGCCTGTGTGTCAAACGCGATTTTCGGCCCTATGCGGGCGCGTCGGAGCGGCCGTCGACGATCTTCAGCCCGTGCGCGAAGAGGCCGTCGCCCGCGAACAGGTCGCGGATGTCCCCTTCGGTCGGGTAATACACCGTCATCTTGAGGCCCTTTTGCTTGATCGGGCTCTCGCTGAGGCGCACGCTCTTTTCCGGATTTTCCGTCTCGAAGAGCAGGTCGTCCTCTTCGAGGTGGATCGACTTGACGCCGATCACCGCGTAATGCACTTTTTCTTCCGCGTTGCGGAACTCGACTACCAACATTTCTCTCATGGTATGCTTCTCCTGCTTCTGTTACGGTATCCCTACCTTGCGACAATGGATTTTGCTTTCCGCGAATATGGTAACATAGAATCATGGAAAAAGGCAAACTCGACAATGATACGCTCGCGCGGCTCGTGCTCGGCAAGGCGGGCGCGAAGAGGCCGGAAGTGCTCGTCGGCACGGGCATCGGCGAGGACTGCGCGGTGCTCGATTTCGGCGGCGGCGCGGTCGTGATTTCGACGGATCCGGTCACGGCGACGGACGCGGGCGTCGGCGCGCACGCGGTCCACGTCGCGTGCAACGACGTCGCGGCGCGCGGGGTGGCGCCCGTGGCGGTGCTGCTCACGGTGCTGCTGCCGGAGACGGTCACGGAAGAGGACATCGCGCAGATCGCGGCCGGCGCGGACGAAGCCGCCCGCGCGGTCGGCGCGCAGATCGTCGGCGGCCACACGGAGATCACGGACGCGGTGACGCGGGTGGTGGTGTCGGCGACGGCGATAGGGCGGTTGGACGTTGCGGGCGGGCGGCAGGATGCCGCCCCTACGTCCGGATTTGCGGGCGGGGCAAGCCCCGCCCCTACATCACGGAATCGTCACGACATTGAGAATGTAGGGGCGGGGCTTG
>JAISTF010000036.1 GCA_031272745.1 Eubacteriales Family XIII. Incertae Sedis bacterium | reverse complement strand
TGTCGAGCTGCGCGGAGCAGCGCGCGTTGTCCTTGGTCATGTCTTCCGAGATCGCCCCGGCCGGACATCTGCGCGCGCACGCGCCGCAGCGGATGCAGTAGTCGTAGACGCCTTCGTAGGGGCGCGGAGTCGGCTCGATTTCGACGGTTGTGACCAGGCTCCCGAGACGCCCCGCGACGCCGCGCGCCGTGATGAGTCCGCCCGGCATCGAAAAAGTGCCGAGGCCCGCCGCGTAGGCGACGTGCCGCTCGGACCAGTTCGGGCTGTACCGCCGCTGCGGCGGGGCTTCCTTGTCGACGTTGACCTTGTAACGCCCGTCCAGCGTCGGGACGACCACGTCTCCGGTCTTCCCGATTTCCGCGGCGAGGAACCTCGTCGCTGCCTCGGCGAAGGCCTGACCTTCGATGCGCCCGTGTAGCCACTCGAGCGATACGACGCCGTCCTTTTTCCGGTTGCTACCGCGGATCTCCCCGCTGAGCGGGAAGAAGAACGACACTACCGACCGCGCTCCGGGCAACCACTCTTCCGGCATCGTAAGATGCACGTTGGCCGCATCGTTGTCCGCGAGCGAAAGCAGGCAGGCGTCGTCAGCCGCGCAGACGCCCGCGATAGGATCGTCATAGAGCCGCAGACCCACCAGGCCAGGCTCAAGTGCCCGCTCTTCCTCCACGAAGTTCTCGGACGCGTTCTGCATCCATTCGCCCAATATTCTCTCGATGTCCGCTACCGTCATGTCGCACCTCCCTTTTCGCCCGCGCCTACTTGAACGCCGCGTTACAATCCTATGGTATACTAATCCCGTAGGAAATGAAAGGAGTGACTATGAGCACGCTTGACGAAATCGCAAAACTGAAAGACCTGCTCGACGCCAGGGCGATCACGCAGGAGGAATACGACGCGCACAAGGCGCGGCTCTTTGCAGTCGCTGAGAACGGCGAGACGCAGGACGAAAGCGCGGATGGCGCCGTCGGCGTCGGAACCGATGGCGCGACGCAGGGCGCGCAGCAGACAGGGCAGACTTACCAGCAGGGCGGACAGTCCGGTCAGCAGCAGACCCCGCCATACTCGCAGCCCGGCTACAGGCCGCACACGCCCGGCACGGCGTACGCCAACCGCGGGGAGGACGTGCAGGCCAACAAGGCCTTCGGCATACTCGCGTATGTCTTCGTGCTCTGCTTCGTGTCGGTCTTTGCAGCGCCTAAGGAGTCGCACTACGCGCGCTTCCACGCCAACCAGGGACTCGTGCTGTTCATCTTCGAGATCGGCGGGATCATCGTGTTCAACATCGTCGCCGCTATTGCCGTCGGCGTCGGAGGACTTGGCGGCGCCGCGATTCTCTATGTTTACAGCGCCATGGGCGCGGCGGTCGTCATTATCGGGATTCTCTCATGGATCTACGGCATCGCGATGTTCGTGCTCGCGATCATCGGCGTCGTCAACGCCTTGCGCGGCGAGGACAAGCCGCTGCCCGTCATCGGAGGTATTCGGATACTGAAGTAGCTTTCGGGGAGCTGGGTTTCCGAGGCGTCAGAGCCCCTGGAGCTGCTTCTTCCAGCTATCCATGCTACGGTGGATTGCACGCCCCGCGAAGTGGGCTCTTACGGTGCGTAAGGCTTCGTTGCGGTCGGATGCCATGCGGTAGAGTTCGTATTCGGGCTCTCGGAGCTCCTCGTCGGTCAGGCGGATGACCTCGCGCTTGAAGTCGATCGCCTCGAGAGCCATGTTCAGCTTCAGGCGGAAGGCGTCCCATGCGGCGGCGCCGGTTGCGTCAGTCGCGCTTTGTGCGGCGGCAGCTTCGGAGCTCACGGCCGCGTCGCCGTAGCGGTACACGAAGGTGGCCGCGGCCGCGTCATCCCCGCCCGCAAATTCGACGGCGCACACCCCCGGCGCGACGGGAGCGATGAGCCAGAGAATGTAAGAGTCGGGGGTGGATTCCGCGACTTCGCGCGGAATGACATTATTGATTATGTCGGACATGCCACCGCCTTGCAACATACCGGCGAGGCCGCCGCCCGCACTGCCCGGAAAGACCTTCCCTGACGAAAAATCACTATTTGAATCTTCCCCTTCGGGGGAGGCAGGGTCGCTCTGCGACCCGTCGGAAGGGGGCAGCGCCCCCTCCGAGAAGTCTTTTTGATACTTACTGAAATCAGGGCGGGAATCTACCTTTCGGAAACCAACGCAGATCTCGTCGGGGTCGCAGAGCTCCCTGAACGCGGGGTACGTCTCCGCGGCGCGGCTCTGCGCGAGCCTCTCTTCGAGCGCATCCGCGAGCGTAGGTGCCACCGCGCGCACGGCGCCCATCGGGGCGGCCGCGCCGAGCGGCATGAGCCGCGCGACCTTGGCGGACTGCTGCGGCGTGATCGCCTTGTCGATCTCGCCGATCTGCGCGATCGTCTGCTCGCGTAGCGCCTTGATACCCTCCTGGACCGCCTTCGAGAACGGCGCCGTGTCGTAGCCGAGCTTCGAGAAAGCGTACGAGCTCCCGTCCGCGACGTCGATGGTGACCGTGTAGTCCTCGTCGCGGAACCCCGTCGCAAATGCGAGCGGCACGCGCCGCGCACCGAGGTCGGGGGGCAGGGTCACGACGCAGTCGCCGTAGACTTCGACGGGCACGCCGTTCGCGCTTGCCGTCACCGCGGGCTCACCGCCGACGAAGAGGCATGCGCGGACCTTGTCGTTGTACGCCGCGAGCATGTGGTTATAGAGCGGCTCGCCGTCCGCGCCGAGTTTCGAGATACGATAAGCGTCGCCCGCCGCCGCGACCGTCAGCGTATAGTCCTCAAAGGCGAGCGCACCCACTTCCGACCACGGCACGAAAGCCGTGTCGAAGAGCGTACTCAGCGTGAAGCCGTCTTCCGCGACGCTGACCTCGCCCTCGCCGCTCACGGCGGCAGATTCAATCTGTGCTTTCACTTTCATGATTAAAGATACCTATGAATAACTGGGATGATACGCAGGATTTTTTTCGTAGTGCTAGGCGCGTGAGCGATTAGGAGCGGAGCGTACTCATAGTACGTGAGCACCTAATCGCTCACAGCAACGACGCAATACGGAAAAAAGACAAGCATCATAGTTTGGTTCCACACTCCCCGCAGAACTTCGTCCCCGGCGGGTTTTCGAGCCCGCACTGCGGGCATTTCCCCGGGACCGGCGCTGTGGCCGCGCCGCCGAGCGGTGTGCCGCAGTTGTTGCAGAACTTCACGGTCTGCGCGTTCTTGGCGCCGCATTTCGGGCACTCGACCAGATCCAAAGACGCGCCGCAATTGTTGCAGAACTTGCCCGTGCCCGCGGGCT
>JAISTF010000139.1 GCA_031272745.1 Eubacteriales Family XIII. Incertae Sedis bacterium | reverse complement strand
GGCGACGAGGCCGAGACGAAGGCGTTCATCGACCGCCTCGAAATCTACTCGCTGCTCGCCAACGTCGCGGACGCGAAGTCCCTCGTCATCCACCCCGCGAGCACGACGCATTCCCAGCTCAACGCGGCCGAGCTCGCCGAGCAGTACATCTACCCGAACACGGTGCGCCTGTCCATCGGCATCGAAAACGCCGAGGACCTCATCGAGGACCTGGACCGCGCGTTCCGGGGCTAAGGCTTATCGAATCATCAAAAGACGGCGGTCGGGGCGACGGCGCTCCGGCCGTTTTCTTTAGAAAAATTTTAGGTTTGTGAAGAAAAAAATATCTTGAACATTCATCTAACTTTATGGTATGATATGCCCAAAGTCAGTCGAATAGAATGATGAAAGACGGGGTCTTGCGACTTCGGGGGGGTACGTCATGTTTGAGAAATCAAAGACAATAAGGATTTTGCTTGCTTCTGCGGTGGTGGCGGCAGTCGCGATCGGCATCGGCCTGTTTGCCGCGGACTTCGGGCAGGAAGTGCCGAAGGTTGACCCATCTGGAGGGATATTGCCGGAGATCATCGCGCCGGAAGGGGGCAGCGGCCAGCTGGATTCTCGGGTCAAGCCCGAGAATGACAGTGGGGGGGTCGAGCCCGAGAATGACAGTGGGGGGAGCGGAGAATCGTCTGCGTCCGCCGAGGCAGGCGCTTCTGCGGTCGTCGAGGAAGAAACCGCGCCGGTCGCGGAAGAGGCCCCCGCGCCGGTTGCCGAAGAGGAACCCACATCGGCCGTCGAGGAAGCGGCACCGGTCGTGGAAGAAGCGCCGGTGGCAGCCGCCGAAGATCCCGCGCCGGTTGCGGAAGAAGCGGAACCGGAAGTTCAGGACGAATTGCCGGCAGTGGACGCGGAACCGGAACCGGCATCGGAGCCGTCGAAAACCAAATCCACCCTCAAATCGAAATCCGCCGCCACGATGACGCCCGTCATCAACGCCATCCTGCTCGGCAGCGCGTCCAACGACGACGGGGAGCAGATCAAAGTCGAAACCGGTGACCGCTCGCTCGCCATCGTCTACTTCTCCGTCTCCGAGGCGGACACGGACGCGGGCCGCCTGCTCTTCCGCGTGCAGCTCGGCGCGGACGCGATCCCGCTCGTCACCTCGAACAGCCAGTACACCCTGCAGCCCGGCGACGCGAACGGCCCGGCGGCCGCGAGCACAGACGGATACTGGTGGGTCACCTGGACCGAGAAAATCGACTCCGGCTCCACGCGCTCGTTCACGCTCGAAGTGACGCCGTTCAAAAACTTCACGACGGACGACGGCGCGCTCTGCCCCGTGTCCGTGCAGGCGTACGAAGCGCCGCCCGAGGACGACCCGTCCGCGCCGCCGACCGCAAAGACCAACGCGGGTGCGTCAAAGACAAACGCCGGCTTCATCGCGAAGGCGGAGAAGTTTGACTGGACGCCGGTCGCCGTGACGATGGCCCAGGCCGCGCCGCAGCAGGCCGACGACGACACGTCCGGCGCGATCACGCTGACGATGGCTTCGCACGCGCAGACGTCCGGCAACGGCCAGGTCTACGCGGACGAGGTGACGCTCGGGAGCAGTTTCTCCGTCGATCGCGCGAGCAAGCCCGACATGACCGACACACAAAACAACGAGCCGCTGCTGCTCATCTCCTGGGACGACTTCCGCGACGCGAACGGCGCGCCGTATTTCGACGCGGACGGCAACGACATCTACGCGGGCAGCCTGCCGAAGCCGCAGATCACGGCGGACGCCACCGTGGTGATCGGCGGCGTCACCTACGTCACGGACTTCACGGTCTCGCGCACGTTCACAAACACGAGCCTGCTCGACGGCGACCCCGCCAACGACGCGGAGCTCACGGGCGTCACGAACACCGTGAAAATCATCGGCGCCGCCTACAACACGAAAGCCTTTGTCGTCGACGAGGGCCTCGCGAGCTGGCAGACGAAGACGGTCACGATCCACGCGCAGGCGACCCAACCGCAGAGCACGGCGACGCCCGCGTTCGCCACGTCCGCGGGGAAGACTGCGGACGACATCACGAACACCTTCGGCTCCCTCGCGCTCCCCTACCAAAACCGCCGCGAGACGGGCACGGAGACCTTCGACAATTTCACCTTCGCGAAGAACATCACGGAAATCGGCCGCACGTCCGCGGCCGGCACGGACCAAAACCTGCTCGGCGCCTTTGCGGGCAACGTCGTGCGCTACCAGTTCGGCGGCGCGAACGGCAGCGGCATCTTCGTGAACAAGCAGAAGCACGCGATCGACAGCCTCGTCATCACGGAGAAGGAAGGCACGGCCGGCGGCTGGCAGAAGGACGAGATCGCGCCCGCCGCGATCTACCCCGGCGTCTACACGACCGAGGACGGCAAGGCCGCCGTGCAGGACCCGTCCGCGACCCTCACGATCACGCTGAAATACAGCGACGGCCGCCCCGACGAAGACACAGTCCTCTACTTGAATGATTTGAATAATCAAACCGCAAACAGCGCGGCCGCCATCGCGATCCCGGCCTCAGACCGCGCGAAGGTCAGCGAGATCCTGTTCACGTACGCGGGCATTCCGGCGGACTGCAAATTTGCCGCGTGGCCGCAGATGGACTACGTCGTGAACGAGCTCGACCCGTCGCGCGAAAACGATTGGCTGTACAACAAGGCGAGCGTCGACTACACGTATACAAATCAGGACCTCGGCGGCACGGCGGTGAGCGGGCATGACGCGACGAACCCGACGCTCACGGCGCAGGCGAAATTCCTCTACAAGGTGCTCGACGACAGCCTGCGCAACCGCTACGGCTTCCACAAGGAAGCGGCAAACATCACGCATCCGGACACGTTCCCCGTGAAGGGCGACGTGCTCGAATACACGGCGTCCATCGACAACAAGGGGACGGGCGCGCTCGCGATCGACACGTTCGTCGACACGCTCGGCGGCACAAACCAGGCGTACGAAGACATCCCGCAGAGCGTGAAGCTGCTGCTTCAGCCCATCGCCAACGTCGGCGGCGTCTGGCAGGAGACGGGCGCGGCGACCCTGCTCACGCAGTCGTCGTCGCCGAAGACCATCGAGGACTTCCTCGGCAGCGGAAACGATTTGACCACGCCCGGCGTCGTCGCGGCCACGACCGCCGCGCCGCGCACGCTGACGATCCGCTTCGACGACGACGCGGAGATCCCGCAGGGCTACCGCCTCGTCGTGGTCTACCGCACGAAGGCGACGGCAGGTGGGACGACCGTGTTCGTGAACGACTTCGCGGCGTCCGAAGGCGGCGCGGAGATCGGCGCGGGCCATTCCTCGTGGGGCCCACCTGCGAACGGCGGCAGCGCGGGGCACAAAACCTGGGAGAACGCCACCCCCGGCGTCGCGGCGAGCGGCGCGCCCATCGCGGGCGACACGATCCGCTTCAAAATCAAGGTGACGAACACGACGGCGGACTCGATTACAAAGATCACGGTCAGCGACCGCTTCCTCGGCTACGCCGCGGACGGGAGCGAACTCGACTTCGCGCCGTTTGAAAACCTGAACAACCTCGAAATCCTCGAAGACGAATCGAGCATCACGGCGGCTTCGACAATCACGCCCGCCTCGATCACGGCTACGGCTATCTCCGAAGATGCGGCGCACGGCAGCGGCAGCTTCACGATCACGTTCGACCCCGCAGACACGCTCGCCCCCGGCGAATCCGTGACGCTCGCGTACACGATGCAGGTTGCGGCGGATGTGACGGGCGGCGCGACATTATTCAATACCTATGCGTCGAAGGCGGATGGGCGGACGCTGGAGTCGGGGTGGTGCAAGCTCGTGGCGGACGCGGGCGCGTCGAAGATCGGCTACACGCACGTCGTGAAGAGTCGCGCGGGGGTCGACCCGGACGGCGACGGGCCGGAGAAGGCGCCGAGCCCGACGAACCTGCTCGGCGGCGACGGTCTGCTCTACACCGTCGACGTCGGAAACTACCACACGCGTTATGGCAACAACAAGGTGCTGCACGTCACGGGCTTCACGGACCGGCTTGACGCAAACCTGACGCTGGTGCCGCTCGACGGGAGCGACCCTGCGGGCGTCACGGACGCGCACGACTATGTGGCGCTTGAACGCGTGACCTTGGGCGACGACGGCGCGGAGATTGCGCGCGTCCCCGTGGACCCGTCGGACTATGACGTGACGGTCACGCCGGGCGGCGGCGCGGTCGGCGATGCGCTGACGATCTCGTTCCACGGCGGCAGCGAACAGGCGCTGCCCGCGGGGCTGACGACCGTGAAGGTCTCGCTCCACGGCACGGCCTCGGCAAACGTCGCGAAGGAGAGACTCGAATTGCATTATCGCGCGGTCTGCGACGTGTCGGCGAAATATGTGACGCTCTCGGGCGGGAGCGTGCAGCGCGCGAACACGGTCGACGTCTTCTTCACGGAGGCGGCGCAGGACCTCTACCAGTCCTCGGGCGCGCTCAAAGAGGATACGGGCGACCTCGACGGCAACGCCGGCTCGCTGAGCTACGTCGAGTCGCAGTCGAAGGTCACGATCGTGAACGCAAACTACACGACGGCGGCCGTCCGCAAGACGCTCACGAGCGGCAACGCGACCGTGAACGTCTCCGAGGCGGGCGCGGCGCAGCGCGACTACCGCGTCGTCGTCGAAAACTACGGCCTCGCGCCGCTCTCGCTCGCAAAGCTCGTCGACCTGCTGCCGCGTTACGAAACGCTCATCGCCGGCTCGGCGCGCGTGGAGACGGCGGACGCGAAGGGCGTATCGGACGGCGGCGTCACGGCGTCGATTCAGAGTGACACCTATGACTGGGGCGCGGGCGTCTTCGCGGTGCAGCGCCTCTGGGTCGACGGGACGGCCGGCGC
>JAISTF010000112.1 GCA_031272745.1 Eubacteriales Family XIII. Incertae Sedis bacterium | reverse complement strand
GGCGGCCGCCCTCGGCCGCCCGCCGCATCGAGGCAACATCCCTCCGAAGGATTGTAGGGGCGGCTTGTAGCCGCCCGCCCGCCGACCCGCAAAATTCGTCCGTCGTCCCCCACGAGCATTTCCGTCGCGGGCCGCGTCTCCCATCCGGCTCCGTCCACCGTATAGATTTTCGCATTGTTGAACAAGATCATCGCTCGGGCTCCTGTGACGCACCGTGTGTCATCGACGCCAAGAGTATCTTCGTGTAGGGATCCCCCGGCGCCTCGAAGATTTGGCGCACGGGGCCTTCCTCGACGACGCGGGCGTCGTGCATGACGTAGATGCGGTCGGCGAGCGCGCGGACGACGGACAGATCATGTGTGATGAAGAGCACGGCGAGACCGCGCTCCCTGCGCAGGCGCGCGATCGTCGCAAGGATCTGGTTTTGTGTGAACACGTCGAGCGCCGAGACGGACTCGTCGCAGACGATGAGGTCGGGATCCGTGGCGAGCGCCCGCGCGATGGCGACGCGCTGCCGCTGCCCGCCCGAGAGCTTCGCGGGCCTGCGATCAAGCAGTTCCTCGGGAAGCTCCGCCAGCCGCAGCAACTCCCGCAGAGATGCCGTCCCTTCGGTCGAGGCGGGGTCCCCTTGCGCGGATGGCGGGCGGCAGGCCTGCCCTGCGCTCAGCCGCAGGGCCGGCCAGCCCCCCGCGGCCGCGTCATCCGTAGGGGCGTGCGCCGTTGGCAGACCGCCGCCGGGCGCCCGCAACGCTTCTTCCAATGCGTACCGCACCGTATGCGCGGGGTTCAGCGACGAATACGGATCCTGAAAGACGATCTGCGGCGGCGTCTCCCCGTGAAAGGCGATGTGCCCCGCGTCCGGTTGTTCGAGGCCGACGATGCAGCGCGCGAGCGTCGTCTTGCCGCTGCCGCTTTCCCCGACAACGCCGACGCACTCGCCGGCATGGATTTCGATCGACACGTCGTCGAGCGCCGTGATCGCGCCGAAGCGTTTGGAGAGCCCCTCGGCGCGTAGGAGCGGGCGACCGAAGGCGGTCGCCCCTACGGGATCCTGTAGGGGCGGCATCCTGCCGCCCGCCGCGTTGTCACTCCCCATCGCGGCGCTCCCTGCCGCGTCGTCGATCCGGCGGTCGGCTTCGAGCAACAGCTTCGTATACTCGCTCTGCGGGCGCGTCGTCACTTCACGGGTGTCTCCCGCCTCGACCACCGCGCCGTCCTTGAGGACGAGCACGCGGTCCGTGCGCTCGCGGATCAGCCCGATGTCGTGCGTGATGAGAATCAGCGGCATCCCGCGCCCCACGCGGAGCGTTTCGAGCAAGTCCAGAATCTCGCGCTGCGTCACGACATCGAGCGCCGTCGTCGCCTCGTCGGCGATCAACAGCCGCGGCTGCGTGGCAAGCGACGCCGCGATGACGACGCGCTGCCGCTGTCCGCCGGAAAGCTCGAACGGATACCGCCCCGCCACGGACGCCGGCAAGCCAACTTCCGCGAGCGCCTCATCCAGCCGAAACGGGGTGTTCCCTTCCGCCCCCCTCGCCGTCCCAGACGCCACAGCCAGCTCGGCCGCTACAGCCGCCTCTGCCGCCACCGCCCCCTTCGCCGCCGCGCCGAGCAGGATCTGCTTCCCGCATTTCGTCAACGGATCGAGCGCCGTGAACGGGTCCTGCAGGACGAGGCCGATCTCGCTGCCGCGCACGCGCCGCCAGTCCCGCTCCTTCGCGTCCAAAGCAAACGGCGCGCCGCCGACCTCGTACGCCCCGCTCGGCACCGCCCCCGGCGGGAGCAGCCCCATCAGCGACCGCGCGAACATCGTCTTGCCGCTGCCGCTCTCCCCGACGACGCCGACGCAGATCGGCTCGTCCAAAGAGAAGTCGATCCCCTTCAGGATCTCCGCCGCGCCGATGCGGACGCGCAGCCCGCGCACCGAAAGGGACAGCGCGCCGCTCATCCGAGCGCGTTCCTTTCCGTCAGCCAGTTCCCCACGGCGTTCACGCAGACCGCCGTCACGACGATGAACGCGCCCGCGCACAGCGCCGACGCCGGATTGTCAAACAGGATGCTGCGCCCGTCCGAGAGCTGCCGCCCCCAGTCCGCGTCGCCGGGCGCGACACCGAGCCCGAGGTAGGACAGCGACGACATCGACACGAGCCCGTAGGCGATGTTCAGAAACAGGTTCACGAAAATCACGAGCGCGATGTTCGGGAAGATGTGTCGCGCGAGAATGCGCAGCGTCGACAAACGCAGGATCAGCGCCGATTCGATGTACGGCTTGCCCTTCTGCGCGATGACGGCCGACCGTACGATGCGGATGTCAAACGGCGAATACAGGATGACCATCACGAGCACGCTCACCCAATAACCCCCGCCGATGATGCCGGCCGCGACGATCGCGAGCAGCAGCGTCGGCATCGACAGTGTGATGTCCGCGTACCGCGAGATGATCCAGTCGGCCGCGCCGCCGTACCAGCCCGCGATGCCCCCGAGCAGGATGCCGATCACGATGCTGCCCACGGCGATGACGCAGGGCCCGACCATCGCGCTGCGCGACCCCGCGATGAGGAGCTTCAGCACGTCGCGCCCGAGCGAGTCCGTCCCGAGCGGATGCCCCGCCGTGCCGGGCGGCACCGCGCCGAGCAGCGCGTCCTGTTCGAGCGCACCGGGCGCAAACAGACCGGGCGCGATGACAAACGCCGCGATGACGATCAGCACGCAGGTGCAGATCCGGATGCTCACCGGCATCCCGTTCCACGGGCGGCAGGCCTGCCCTGCGCTCAGTCGCAGGGATGCCGCCCCTACGGAATCTTGCGCCGCAAGCCGCCTCATCCCGTCGCCTCCACTTCCCGGTACAGCCGCCGCCGCTGCCGCGAAGTCGGGTCGATCAGATAGACCGCGATGTCGACGACGGCCGACGCGAAGCACACGATGAACGCGAGCATCAGCGCGATGAACTGCACGACGGGCACGTCATGGAACGTGACGGACGACGCGAGCAGGTTGCCGAGCCCAGGGATCGAAAACACGCTCTCGACGAGCACCGTGCCGCCGAACAGGTTTGCGAGCACGAGCCCCGTGCTCGTGAGCACGGGCGCGGACGCGTTCTTCAGCTGCGCCATCGTGATGCGCAGCGGCGCGATCGCCCGCGCGCGCAGAAAGACCGAATAATCTTTTTCCGTCTCGAGCAGCATCGCCGACCGCGTGATTTTCACAAGCAGCGCGCTGACCGCAAACGTAAGCGCGATGGCCGGCAGCGCGAGGTGCCAGAGCTGATCCAAAGCCCCGCCGTCCCCGATGCCGTAGATCGGGAACCACCCGCATTTCAGCGCGAACACATAGAGAAAGAACAGCCCGACCGCAAAGCTCGGCGCGCTCGTGCCGACGAGCGCCACCGTGTTGATCGCGCTGTCGCGCAGCTTCCCGCGCCCCTTCGCGCTGACGATGCCGAAAAACACCCCGAAGACCACGGACAGCACGAGCGACAAAAGCACGAGCTGGAACGTGACCGCCGCGTGCGGCGCGATGTAGTCGAGCACGGGCTGCCCCGCGCGGATTGACTCGCCGAAGTCCCCGTGCAGCGCGCCGGAAATCCAATTTCCGAACTGCACGAAGAACGGATCGTCGAGGCCGTACTTCGCGCGAATCTGCGCGAGCAGCTCCGGCGTGACGTGCTTCGTTCCGACGAGCGAACGCGCCGGATCGCCGGGCGCGATGTAGAGCAGCGAAAAAATCACAAAGGCGAGCGCGGCCATCGAAACGACGAATTCCGCGACCCGCCTGAGAATATAACGAAGCGAATCGTTCACCGGTTATTCCGAAATCACGCTAAGCGGCAAACAGCTCCGGCCAATTGCTCGACAGCAGCGAGTAGGAATTGAAGTCTTTGACGTGCGTGTACTGCTGTGCGGCAATCGCCGATTGGCCCCACCACACGGGCGCGTAGATGGCCTGCTCCTGCGCGATGCTGTTCGCCTTGAGCGTCGGCTCGATCTCGGACGCGAAGTCCGGCGCGGCCATCATCTCGTTGCGCAGCGTGGTGACTTCCTCGTCCGTCCAGTTCGCCGGGTTGTAGCCCGGGCCTTCCGCGTCGAGCAGCCAGCCCGCGATTTCGCCGGGCTCCGGCGTCGTCGGTTCGTAGATCATCCACGCGACGCCCTGCTCGCCGTTGCCGACTTCGCCGAGCCACTGGTCGAGCGGGATTTCCTTCACGTTCAGCGTGATGCCGATCTGTTCGAGCGACGAGGCGATGATGAGCGACGCCTTGCCCACGGCCTGGTACGCGTCGGGATAGGAGAGCTCCACCTCGAATCCGTCCGGCGAGCCCGACTGCGCGAGTTCTTCCTTCGCCTTGTCGATGTCAAAATCATAATGCGTCACGTCCGCGAGCTTCGCGGCCGCTTCGTCCACGCTCATCGCGGCGGCGAACTGCTCGGGCGCCTGGATCGCGGTCGCGGGCGTGCCGTGCCCTTTGAGGACGCCGCCGGCGACGATGCTGTCCTTGTCGATTGCGTAGGCGACCGCCTTGCGCACATGCTCGTCGTCGAACGGCGCGACGGTCACGTCGAACGTCAGCCCGTAGTAGGCGCGGTTGTCGAGGAACGACACGGTCGCGCCGTCCACGCCTTCCCACTGCTCCGCCTGGTCGACGGGCACGTCGAACGCGAAGTCGATGTCGCCCTGCGTGAACGCGAGCAGGCGCGTGTTTTCGTCCGCGAAAAAGTCGAAGCGCAGCGAGTTCACGGACGGCCTGCCGCCCCACCAGTTCTCGTTGGCGACGTACGTCACATGCGAACCGGCTTCAAACTCCGCCGGCACGAACGGCCCCGTGCCCATCAACAGATCCTTCGCCGAGCCGACGGATTCCGCCGATTCGAGGAAGGCCTTCGACTGCACGAACAGCCCGCCCGTGTTCGACACGGCGAGGATGAAATTCGCGTGCGGGCCGTCGAGCGTGATCTTCACCTCATCGTCCGCCGCCTTCTCGACCCCCGTCACATAGTCCGGGAAATAATACACGACGCCCGGGCTCTGCTCCGGATCCATCGACCGCTGGATGGAGTAGATCACGTCGTCCGCCGTCAGCGGCGTGCCGTCCCAGAACGTGACGTCCGGCCGCAGCTTGAACGTCCACACCGTCGCGTCCTCGTCCGTCCAACTCTCCGCGAGCGTCGGAATGATCTGCCCGCTGTTGTCGATGCCGACGAGCCCTTCCAAGGAAACGGCCGCGATCTTGTAGTCGAGGATGCCGCCGAGCTGGTTGATGTCGAGCGACGCGAGCGAACCGGACACGCCGATGACGAGCGGCCCCGTCGTCCCCACGCTGCCGCCGCCCTCTTCGCCGCCGGACCCGCCGCCGGCCGCCGCGCTGCCGCCCGCGGACGCCCCCGCGGATCCGCCGCCACTGCTGCTTTCGCTGCCGCCGCAAGCCGCGAGCGCCACAACAAGCAACAGCGCCAGGATCGCCGCAGCGACCCGCTTCATGATCTTGTTATTCAATTCTTCTGTCCTCCTTTTGCATACTTTTCGTATAAAATATATATGTTATTGTCCACCCCACATCTCTCTTTGTCAAGTGACT
>JAISTF010000008.1 GCA_031272745.1 Eubacteriales Family XIII. Incertae Sedis bacterium | reverse complement strand
CGCGCAAGGAGGAAAGAAACATGGTATCAGCCGGAGAATTCAGGAAGGGCATCACATTTGAGATCAACGGGGAGCCGCACGTCATCCTCGATTTCCAGCACGTCAAGCCGGGCAAGGGCGCGGCGTTCGTGCGGACGAAGTACAAGAACATTCTGACGGGGGCCATCCGCGAGGAGGCGTTCAACCCGAACGACAAATTTGAAAATGCGCACATCGAGACGAAGTCGATGCAGTACCTGTACAGCGACGGCGAACTCTATTATTTCATGGACAGCGAGACGTACGAGCAGGTGCCGCTGACGGCGGACCAGGTCGAGGATGCGATCCAGTGGCTGCGCGAAAACGACAGCGCGACGATCAAGTTTTTCAAGGACAAGGCGTTTCTCGTCGAGGCGCCGAATTTCGTGGAATTGAAGATCACGGAGACGGAGCCGGGCGTGAAGGGCGACACGGCGACGAATGTGACGAAGGGGGCGACGGTCGAGACAGGCGCGACGGTGCAGGTGCCGATCTTCATTGAGGCCGGAGAGGTCATCAAGATCGACACGCGCACGGGCGAATATCTCGGGAGAGCATAGCGTCATGGCCCACCGCAACCGCGAGGCACGGCAGGCAAAAAAAGTGAAAGACGCGGAGCGCGAAGAGGCGCTGCGCGAGCGCGTCCGCGCGGAAGGCGCGGCGTGGGACGAATCCTACGGGGAGCAGGAGCGGCGCGACCTCGACGAGATGCGGCGCGTGACCAACAAGCGGCGCGGCGTACGGCCGGCCGTTCCCGTCATCGTCGTTTTCGCCGTCATCATCGTCGGCGGCTTCTACGGGTTCAACAAGGCGTTTGACAACGAGATCGCGGCACAGGCGCCCGGCAACGAGGAGCCCGTCACAATCGACATCCCGTCCGGCGCGACGACGACGGACATCGCGGGCATCCTGAAGGACGGGGGGCTCATCGGCAGCGACTCCGTCTTCAACAAGGCCGTCGACAAGGTGCTCGGCCGCACGTTCCTCTACAAGGCGTTCTCGAAGAAGCAGGGCTACGACGGGCTGTACAAGGAAGGCCGGTACACGGTCACGAAGTCGATGGACGCGGACGAAATCGCGGCCGTGATCATCGCGGGCAACCTCGCGGAGACGAAGCGCTTCACGATCCCCGAGGGCTACAACAACACGCAGATCGCGAAGCGGCTGGCCGAAGAGGGCATCTGCGACGAGGCCGCGTTTTGGGACGAGGTCGCAAACGGCGTCTTCGACTACCGGTTCCTTGAAGGCTGCCCGGAAGGGAACGAACGGCTCGAAGGCTTCCTTTACCCCGAGACGTATGAGGTCTACGCGGACGCGTCGGCGCACGACGTCATCGACAAGATGCTCGCGCAGTTCGACAAGCTGTATCTGCCGCTCTACTACGACCGCGCGGCGCAGATGGAGATGTCCGTACGCGACGTCGTGACGATGGGCTCGATCATCGAGCGCGAATCCGTCGTCGCGAGCGAGCGCCCGCTCATGGCCGGCGTCTTCTACAACCGCCTCGCGCAAGGCATGCGCCTCGAAAGCTGCGCGACGATCCAGTACATCCTCGGGGAGCCGAAGGAATTTCTCACGAACGCCGACACGCAGATCGAATCGCCGTACAACACCTATCTGCACGACGGCCTGCCGCCGGGCCCGATCTGCAACCCGCGCATGGCGTCGATCGAGGCCGCGCTCTACCCCGACGAAAACGACTACGTCTATTTCGTGCTGAGCCCCTCGCTCGACGGCACGCACAATTTCAGCGCGGACTACAACGAGTTCCTGCGCAACAAGGACGCCTACTACGCGGTCGTGGAAGGGTAGAGACCGCCGGAAGGCATGCCGTCAGACCGACCGGCGCGTCACCCCTGCAGCTCCGTCAGATATTTGTGGTAACGCACGGGCAGGAACTGCCTTTGCAGTTTCGGGTTGTGCCGCTCCTTGGTCTCCATCACCCCGAAATACTGCTTCCACAGCGCGCGGATGTCCGCTTCCCGCTCGCTGAACAGCACGGACGCGTCCTCTCCCATCGCCGCGATTTCCCATTTTCGCTGATGCGCGAATAACGCTTTGCCCCGGCGTTTGTCGTGAATGACAAAGGGGTCGCTCTTGAAGCGGTCGCAGAAATGCGGGGCCAAGAACGCGAGGACGTCGTTGTCGGGCTCGATGGCGCCGTAGAGGATGCCGTCCGCCAGCTCGGAAAACCGCACGAGGCCGCACAGCCGATGGACTTCCGCGCCGAAGCGCTCCTCGGCCTTTTGCACCGCGAGCACGTCGGGGTGTCCGTGGAGCAGGCGGATCTTCGGGCCTTCCTTGAAGCCGAGGCGGATGTAGCGCAGCAGCTTCATCTCCTTCTCGGGCTCGTTTGTGCAGAATACGCGGTAGACGCGCGCCGCGTCCCAGCGCGAGATCTTGCGCTCGATCGCGTCGGCCACGATGTCGGCCTTCGCCTGGTCCGTCTCGACGCTCTGCGCATAGCGCGTAAGGTCGAGCTGGTAGACGCCGCGATCCGAAAAAATCCCTTCCGCGCGCGCCGTCCGCCAATGGTGCCAGACGCAGGTCAGAAACCCTTCGAACGTGTCATCGTACAAGTAATTCATGCTGCTGTGCCTCGAACAGGGAAATCTGCGGGCTCTGCGGCGCGAGCCGCGCGCGCAGGGCGGACGGGTCCCACGCGCCGTCGCCGTAGTAGCGCTCGTTCGCGGTCAGGAAAAACCGCGCGCGCTTCAGCACGACGCCCATCTTCTTCAAGTCGTCGTAGGTGACGGCCGCGATGCGCCGCTGGCGCAGGATGCGGTAGACGGACGTGTTGCCGACGCCGGGGATGCGCAGCAGCTCCTCTTCGGACGCGCGGTTCACCTCGACGGGAAATTGCTCCAAGTGCCGCAGCGCCCAGACGACTTTCGGGTCGAGGTCGACGTCCAAGAAGGGGTGCTCATCCGTCAGAATCTCGTCCGCGCGAAAGCCGTAGAACCGCAGCAGCCAGTCCGCCTGGTAGAGCCGGTGCTCGCGCTTCAGCGGCGGCGGCGTGAGCAGCGAGGGCAGCTCGGGGCCCTCGGCCACGGGGATGTAGGCCGAGAAATACACGCGCTTCATCGAAAACCGGCGGTACAGCGCCTCGGAAAGCGTCACGATCTGCAGATCGGTCTCGGGCGTCGCGCCGATGATCATCTGCGTCGTCTGGCCGGCGGGCGCGAACCGCTCGCGGTAGGCACGCCGCCGCCGGTCCCGCACGATGGCGGTTCCCGTACCGCCGTCGCCACTGCCATCCTCCGTTTCGGCGCGGGCGCGCGCGTCCGGCAGATTGCCTTCCCCGAGGCCGACGTTCAAGCCCTCGGGCCGCAGCCGCTTCATATTGCCCGCCGCCTTCAGCGTGCGCTGCTCGAGCTGCGTCTGCGTGATCTGGCGCATCGGCGAGAAGATCTGCGCGGGCTTTTTCTGCGGCGCGAGCCGGTCCAAGCTCTCGCCGGACGGAAATTCCATATTCACGGACAGGCGGTCGCTCACGAGCCCCATCTGCGTCAGCAGCTCCGGCGACACGCCGGGAATCACCTTCGCGTGGATATACCCGCAAAACCCGTATTCCTCGCGCAGGATCCACAGGCATTTGTACATGAGTTCGACCGTCCGGTCCGGCGACCCGATGACGGCCGAGCTCAAAAACAGCCCCTCGATGTAATTGCGCCGGTAAAATTCCACCGTCAGATCCGCGAGCTCCCGCGGCTCGAACGTGCAGCGCTTCACATCGGCAGACCGCCGGTTCACGCAAAACTTGCAATCGTACGCGCAGTCGTTGGACAAAAGCACCTTCAGGAGCGACACGCACCGCCCGTCCGCCGTCCACGTATGGCAGATGCCCGCGCACGCCGCGTTGCCGAGCCGCCCGATGTTCGTGCGGTCCGCGCCGCTCGACGAGCAGGAGACGTCGTATTTCGCCCCTTCCCCGAGCACCGTCAGTTTTTCAAATGTTCCGTTTTCCAAAAGCCAATCTCCGAAACGACAAAATTGCGCTCGCGAACTCTTGTTTATTATAGTATAGGAAGGAAGGCCTGTCAATACAAAAACGCAAAAAAAGCGACGGACCGCAGCCCATACCCCTTGCTGCGGTCCGCCCATTCGATCCCCCCCGGTCTCGTCCTTCCCTTATAAGCCTGTGCCCTTCGGCGCTTGTTCGGGTGACAATTTCTATATACCCAAAGTCCGCGTGTTGAAACACGACCGCGAAAAAACAATAGGTTTTTTTTTCACGCCCTGTCAGCGCGCGATTGACAAAAAAAACCGTATTGGGTATCATGAACAATGATTTCTATACCATGTTCAAAGTCGAAAAGGAGCAAAGAAACATGTACAATTCATTAGACGATATTCCCGCCACGTTATTGCTGGGAGCCGGGCCGAGCGGCGTCGCGCCGTCCACGTATCATGCGCTTTCAAAAAGCATCATCGGGCATATGGATCCTTTTTTCATCCGGATCATGGATGAGCTCAAGGACGGTTTGCGCCTCTTGTTCGGGACGCGCAATGAGCTTACGGTGCCGTTGTCGGGGACGGGCTCATCGGGCATGGAGGCGGCGTTTGTCAATCTCGTGGAGAAGGGCGACAAAGTCCTGATCCTGCAAAACGGCGTCTTCGGGACGCGCATGGTCGACGTCGCGGGACGCCTCGGCGCCGAGGTGACGGAACTCGCCTTCGAATGGGGGAAGCCAGTCGATGTGGACAGGGTCGCGGATCAGCTGGGGAAGGATCGCTACAAGATCGTCGCGGTCGTCTTCGCGGAAACGTCCACGGGAGTCCGCAACCCGGCGAAGGAAATCGGCGACCTGTTGAAGGGGACGGACGCTCTGTATCTCGTCGACGCCGTGACCGCGATCGGCGGCATTCCGGTCGAAGCGGACAATTGGGGCGTGGACATCTGCTACGCAGGCGGCCAGAAATGCCTGTCCTGCCCGCCCGGGGCTTCGCCGATCACGTTTTCCGATCGCGCCGTGGAGGCCATCAAAAACCGCAAGACGAAGGTGCCGAACTGGTATCTCGACATGACGCTTCTGACCGCCTATTGGGGCGGCGGTACGCGTGTCTACCACCACACGCCGCCGGTCAACATGATGTACGCGCTGTACCAGGCGGTCTACAACATTCTCGAAGAGGGCATCGACAACGTCTTCGCCCGCCACGAGCGAGTCCACAAGCACCTCGCCAAAGGGCTTGCCGAGATCGGCTGGGCGTTTCTCGTGGACGAGCCGTACCGGCTTCCCGAACTCAACACCGTCGTCGTGCCGGAAGGCGTCGACGAGGCGGCGCTGCGCAAACGCCTGCTGAACGAGTACCATATCGAAATCAACGGAGGCCTCGGTGCCCTTGCAGGGAAAATCGTCCGCATCGGCCTCATGGGCTACAACGCCAAGGAGGAAAACGTCGACCGTTTGATCACGGCCATGAAAGAAATCTTGTAGATTGAGAGGATAGAGCCATGAGAGCGGTGATCACGGTTATTGGAAAGGATATGGTCGGCATCCTCGCGAAGGTCGCGACGGCCTGCGCGGACGCCAATGCGAACGTGCTCGAGGTCACGCAGTCGGTGCTCGAGGAATATTTCGCGATGATCATGCTCGTGGACATCA
>JAISTF010000051.1 GCA_031272745.1 Eubacteriales Family XIII. Incertae Sedis bacterium | reverse complement strand
AACCAGCTGAACTACCGGGCCACCACACGCCCCGAAGGGCTTTGGTAGCGGCGGGTGGAGTCGAACCACCGACCTTTCGGGTATGAACCGAACGCTCTGACCAACTAAGCTACACCGCCAAATCCGGCTTTTCGCAATTGCTTCCGCGCAAAAAGCCGCGAGCATTATTATAGTATTGAAATGCCCCCTGTGTCAAGGAATTTTTGGCATTCTCAGCAGTGAATCGCGCTCCCGAGCACGGCGTCCGCCGCTTCCATGACCGCTTCCGACACCGTCGGGTGCGGATGGATTGCGCGCGCGAGCTCCTCGACTGTCGCCTCCGCGCGCATCGCCGTGACCGCTTCCGCGATCATGTCCGTCGCGTGCAGGCAGTAGAGATGGACGCCGAGAATCTCCCCGTACTGCGCGTCCGCGACGATCTTCACGACGCCGCGCCCGTCGCCCTCGACCTTCGACTTGCCGTTGGCGAGCATCAGGAATTTCCCGACCTTCACCGCCCCGTACCGCGCCTTCGCGTCTTCCTCCGAGAGCCCGACCGAAGCGACCTCGGGCCGGATGTAGATCGCCGAAGGAATCGCCGCATAATCCATGACGCCGCCCTGCCCCGCGATGTTCTCCACCGCCACGATGCCTTCCGCCGAAGCCTTGTGCGCGAGCATCGTCTTGCCGTTGCAGTCGCCGATCGCATACACCCCCGGCACCGACGTGCGCAGCCGTTCGTCCGTCACGATCGCGCCGCGCTCCACGGCGATGCCCAACGCCTCCGCTTCCGGCGGCACGACCGGCGCGCGCCCGACCGCGACGAGCACATCCTTCGTCTTGAGGACTTCCGTTTTGCCGCCCTTCTCAAACTCGACCGCCGCGTCCGTCACCTTCGTCACCTTCGCGTCCGTGTGGATGGCGATGCCCGCCTTCTCGAGGTCGCGCCGCACGCGCTTCGCGATTTCCGCGTCGACGGGCGGCAGGATGCGATCCAAAAACTCCACGACCGTCACCTTCACCCCCGCCCCGTTCAGGAAATACGCAAACTCCACGCCGATGACCCCGCCGCCGATGATCACGATTTCCTTCGGCAGCTTCTCCGCGGAAAGCAGCGTGTCGCTCGTCCAGACTTTTTTCGATTGAATAACGCCGTCCGGCAGCCCCTTGACTTCCGATCCCGTCGCCAACACCACCGTGGCTGTCTGATAATCCTGCCCGCCGACGGCCACCGTATGCCCGTCCTTCAGCACCGCCTCGCCCTTGAAAACCGTCACCTTGTTTTTCTTCAGAAGACCTTCGACGCCCCCGACGAGCCCGTCCACGACCGCCTTCTTCCGCGCCTGCACCTTCTTCATGTCGAGCGCCGCCTTCTTCGCGTCGAGTCCGGCCACACCAAACTCCGCGGCATCCTTCACCGCATCCAACGCCTCCAGACTGCGCAGCAACGTCTTCGTCGGAATGCATCCCCGATTCAAACAAACCCCGCCGACTCGATCCTTCTCCGCCAGCGCCACCCGCAGCCCGAGCTGCGCCCCCCGAATCGCCGCCACATACCCCCCCGGTCCGCCACCAACTACAAACACATCAAACTCATAGTCGGGATTTCCCACGCCGAGGTCGAGGCCCTGCTGCGGAATGCCGGCAGCGTTCGCGTTCGGAAGAGCCGTGGCAATTCCCGGCGAAGCAGCCGGAAAATCCGACTGTTTGAGCGAAGCGAGTTTCGCTTCCGCCTCTGCGATCGCACCCGCCACATCCTCCTCGGCACCGCCTACCACCGCAATCGGCAGCGTCACCGCCACCACATCCCCCTCGCCGATCAACAGCTTGCGCACGACCCCGTCCTGCGTCGCCTCCACATCGATCGCCGTCTTGTCCGTCTCAATCGAAAACAGCGGCTCCCCCTTCTTCACGGGATCGCCCTCGGCCTTGTACCAGGCCACGAGCTTCCCCTCGTCCATGTTGAACCCCAATTTCGGCATGACTACGATTTCCATGAAACAGTTCCTCCTGTCGTGATTATTCCCAATCCTGTACCATCAGTTCCACCGGCGCCTCCAGCAGCCGCTTCACCTCGCCGACGAACTGCGCCGCCAGGAGCCCGTCGATGATCCGGTGGTCCACCGACAGCGTGATGTTCATCACCGGCCGGATCTCGATCCGCTTTGTCCCGTCCGCGCCAAGGGTCACCGCCGCTTCGTCCTTCGTCGCGCTCACCGCGAGGATGCCCGACTCCGGCGGATTGAGGATCGCCGTGAAATTTTCGATGCCGAACATTCCGAGGTTCGAGATCGTAAACGTCCCGCCCGTGTACTCGTCCGGCAGCAGCTTGCCGGTCCGCGCCTTCTCCACGAGCGTCGACGCCCGCTTCGACAGTTCCGAAACCGAAAGCGTCTCCGCGTCTTTGACCACCGGCACGATGAGCCCGCCCGGCGCCGCGACCGCGATGCCGAGATTCACGTTTGCGTACTGCTCGATCACGTCGCCGGCGAGCGACGCGTTCAGCTCCGGATGCGCCTGCAACGCCAGGACGACCGCGCGCGCGATGTAGTCCGTGACCGACGTCTTTTTCTCCTGCCTCGCATTGACGCGCGCGCGCAGATCCAACAGCGCCGTCACGTCCACCTTCTGCGTGAAATACAGATGCGGCGCCGTGAATTTGCTTTCCGCGAGCCGCTCCCCGATGATCCTGCGCACCCCGCTGTACGGCACCTGCGCCGCGATCTTCTTGTCCCCGTTCCGTCCAATAACGGTTCCAACCGCCGCCGCTGCCGCAATCCCGTCCAAATCGCTCCGCACAACCTTCCCGTTCAAACCGCTGCCGGCCACCGCTCCCAAATCGACGCCCCGCTCCGCCGCGACCCGCCGCGCGAGCGGCGTCGCGCGCAAACCGGCCGACACCCCTGCAGGGACCGCCGCAGCCGCAGCCGGCCGCCCCTCGTATGCCATCAACGCGCGCACGCGATCCTCGATCTTCTCCACCGACGGGATGATCGGAAACTCCAGCGCCGGTGAAAACGGCAGCGGCACGTTCGGCGTCGCGATGCGCATGATGGGCGCAACGAGATCATAGAAAATGTCCTCCTGCAGGCTCGCGCAGATTTCCGCGCCGATGCCACAAAACTCGTATGCCTCGTCCACGACCAAAAGCCGCCCCGTCTTCTTCACGGACGCGATGATCGTCTCGCGATCGAGCGGAATGATGCTGCGCAGGTCCACGACCTCGCACGAGATGCCCTCGCCCGCAAGCGTCTCCGCCGCCTTCAGCGACTTCATCACCTGCGACGACGTCGCGACGATCGTCACGTCGTCGCCCGCGCGCTTGATGTCCGCCTGACCGATCGGAATCAGCTCGACCGAATCGTCGATCTCAAACTTGTTCGAATACTCCATCTTGTGCTCGAAAAACACGACGGGGTTGTCGTCGCGGATTGCCGCCTTGAGCAGCCCTTTGACCTCCTGTGCCGTCGACGGCACGACCACCTTCATGCCCGGGAACTGCGACACCATCGCCTGCATGCTCTGCGAATGCTGCGCCGCCGAGGACCTGCCGCCGCCGATCGGGCAGCGGATGACCATCGGCACCGTCGCCTGCCCGCCCGACATATAACGGATCTTCGCCATCTGGTTGATGACCTGGTCGGCCGCGACCAAAAGGAAGTCCGAAAACATCAGCTCGACCACGGGCCGCAGCCCCGTCAGCGCCATCCCGACGCCCATGCCGACGATGCCCGCCTCCGAAATCGGCGAATCCTTCACGCGCAGGTCGCCGTATTTTTCATAGAGCCCGACCGTCGCCTTGAAGTTGCCGCCGATGAAGGCCACGTCCTCGCCGATGATCATCACGGAAGGATCGCGCGCCATCTCCTCGTCGAGCGCCTCGCGCACCGCGTCCCTGTACTGAATCTCTCTCATCACCGCACCTCCGTGAACACGTCCGTGAACGCCTCGGCGGCGTCCGGATACGGGCTGTCCACCGCAAACTTCACGCTCGCCGCGATCTCATCCTCGACGAGCGCCTCGACCGCGCAGAGCTCCTTCTCGGACACCCCCGCCGCCCTCGCCCGCTTCCGGAACGCCGGAATCGGGTCGCGCTTCATCCACTTCTCCTTCTCCTTGCCGTCGCGCCGCGAGCGGTACTCGCCGGGGTCGCCGACGTGGTGCCCCTGCCACCGGTAGGTCTTGCACTCGAGGATCGACGGCCCCTTTCCGGCGCGCGCCCGCTCGACCGCTTTCACCATCGCCGCGTAGACCGCCTCCGCGTCCATCCCGTCGACGACCACGCCGGGAATGCCATAGCCCTTCGCGCGGTCCGCAAGGTCCTCCGTGTTCGTCACGTCGCGGATGTCGACGGAAATGCCGTACAGGTTGTTCTCGATCACGTAGATGCACGGCAGGTCCCACGCGGCCGCCATGTTCACGCTCTCATGGAACGTCCCCTCGTTCGTCGCGCTGTCGCCGAAAAACGACACGGCCACCTGCTTCGTGCCGCGGTATTTCGCCGAATACGCCGCGCCCGTCGCGATGGGAATCTCGCCGCCGACGATGCCGTTGGCCCCGAGGATGCCCTTGTCGAGCGCCATGATGTGCATCGAGCCGCCTTTGCCGTGGCTGTACCCCGTCTCCTTGCCGAGGATCTCGGCCATCATCCGTGCCGTGTCCGCGCCGCGCGCCACGAGGTGCCCGTGCCCCCGGTGCGAGCTGCCGATGTAGTCGTCCGCTGCGAGCGCCGCGCAGCAGCCCGTCGCCACCGCTTCCTGCCCGAGGTAGAGATGCGCGAGCCCCGGCATGAGGCCCTTTTTGTAAAACTCGAA
>JAISTF010000075.1 GCA_031272745.1 Eubacteriales Family XIII. Incertae Sedis bacterium | reverse complement strand
GCGCCGTACCCGTCGAGCCTCGGCATCTGGATGTCCATGAGGATCGCGTCGTAGGTGCCCTCGGGCGCTTCCGTGAAGCGCCGCACCGCTTCCTCGCCGTCCGCCGCCTCGTCGACCCGCACGCCCGTCCCGTCCAAAAACTCCCGCACGATGACGCGATTGATTTCGATGTCTTCCGCCATGAGGACGCGCTTGCCCCCCCAGTCTTTTTGGGCAATAACGGCACCCGCCCCCGCCTCTTCCGCGCCGTCCGGCGCCGTCGCTTTTGGGAGCTCGAGCGAGAAACGGAACGTCGACCCCGTGCCCTTCTCGCTCTCGACCGCAATGTCTTCCCCGCCCATCGCGCGCACGAGGTTTTGGCTGATCGCGAGCCCGAGCCCGCTGCCGCCGTACTGCGAGGCGATGCCCGCGTCCGTCTGCTCAAACGGCAGGAAGAGTTTTTCGATCTGTTCGCGGCTCATGCCGATGCCCGTGTCCGCGACCGTGAACGACACGGCGGCGGCCTCGTCCGTTTCCCGCCCCGTCCGGACTTCCAAGGAAACCGTCCCGCCGGGCTCCGTGAATTTGACGGAATTGCCGAGCAGGTTGATGAGGATCTGCTTCAGGTAGAGCGCGTCGCCGACGACGACCAGGTCTTCCGGCACCTCGATCTCGGCGTCGAAGACCACGTCCTTCTCACAGCAGCGCTGCCCGATGATGCTCTCCACGTCATGCAGCGCGGCGCGCAGCGCGAACGGCTTGTCGTTCAGCACGAGCTTGCCCGCCTCGATCTTCGACATGTCGAGCACGTCGTTCAAGATGCCGAGCAGGTGGTGCGACGCGCCGAGCATCTCGTCGATCGCATGGACGGTCTTCGGCGACTCCGTCTCGGCGGAGCGTTTCGCGATCTGCGCCATGCCCATGATCGCGTTGAGCGGCGTGCGGATTTCGTGGCTCATGCGCGAAAGGAAGTCGCCCTTCGCGGCGGACGCGACCTTCGCCGCCTCCGTCTGGATCTCCAGCTCCGCCGTCCGCTCGCGCACCGTGCGCTCGAGGTCCGCGGCCGCGCGGCGGCGGCGCTGCACGGAGATGACGAGCAGGACGATGATGACGACGAAGAGGGCGGACAGGATGGTCAGGTACATCACCTGCTGGCGCGCAAACTTCGCGCGGTAGTCAAACACGCGCTCCGTCCAGCGGTCCGCGATCGTCTCCGTGTCCACATAGGCCTGCGCCTTGCTGAGGATGGAGCAAAGCGTGGTGCCCCCGCGGCTCAGTCCGAAATAAGAGCCGTAGCTGAACTGAAACACGAGGTTATTCTTGAAGCTCGGGTCCTCGAGGTAATTGCTCGCGTTGAGCAAGAGATTGCGCGAGGCCATGACCACGTCGACCTCGTGGCTTTTCAACTTCGCGAGCGCGTCGGCCGTGTCGTCGCAGAGCACGAGGCTCGGATGGTCGGGGAACCATTTGCGGAAGAAATCCTCGTATGCGCTGCCCGCGACGACGCCCACCGTCGAATAGAGGATCTCGTTGACTTCCATGTCCTCGGTTTCGATGAGGGAGATGAGGGAGAACATGTCCTCGGCGTACGGCGCGTCCGTCCAGAGGAAGCGGCCCGACCGCGTGTCGGAGTACAGCAGCTCGCTCACCATGTCGGCGTCGCCGTCCTCGAGCTCTTCGAGGTTGACGCGCCAGTCGGCATCCTGCGGATTGACGACCTCGTAGCGCAGGCCCGTGAACGCGCAAATCCGGTCGAGCACGGAAATCGCGATGCCCTGCCAGGCCCCCTCGTTTTCGTTGTAGAAGCAGACGGGGTAGTTGTCGGTCTCCGCGATCAGGCGGACGGGCGCGCCGCCCTCGCCGTGCGCCGCGATGTAGGCGCGCTCCTCTTCCGTGAATTCGGAGTAGAGGCGGTCGCGCGCATAGTCCTCGTTCCCTTCGTTGTAGAGTTCGAGCAGGTATTCGAGGCCGCCCTGCGCGAGGTATTTGTCGAGCACCGCCACGATGGGCGCGAGCTCCGGCTGGCCCGTGGAAAACGAGGACGGCGAGTAGACGACGGGGAAGATGTCCTCGGCGTAGACGCCCTCGGCCATCGTCGCGCGGCCGTGCTCTTCCCCGAGGAACGCGTCGGCGGGCTCACCCGTCAGCATCATCTCCGTCACGTCGGCCAAGGAGTCCGCGTAGAGCGGCTCGATGTCGTACGGCGACGATTCGAGGATGAGGTCGGCCGTGCTGCTGCCCGTGAGGAAGACGAAGCGCAGCGGCCGCACCTTCGCGATTTCGTCGAGGCTCTGGCTGCCCACCTGCCGGTACGCGACGATCGCGCGCTCCGTGAACGGGCGCGTCATCGCGAAGAGTTCCTCGCGCTCCGGCGTCGCCGTCAGCTCGCCCGTGAAGTCGATCGTGCCGTCGAGCAGCCCGTTGTACAGCGTGTCCCAATCGTCCATCTGCGGCACGAAGCGGATGCCGAACAGCTCGCTCATCCAGTCGCAAAACAGCGCCGAATACCCGCCGATCGTCCCGTCCGCCCGCGGGTAGGTCTCCGTGCTCTCAAACATGCCGTAGGAAAAGCCCTCGCCGCCGTATTTGGCGACCAAAGCCTCGACCGCCGCAATCTCCCCGGCCGTCACGCCGGGGATCTCGCGGAAATCCGTATAGACCTGGATCGTCTCGGGCTGCGCATCCGCCGGCGCGCACGCGGCAAGGCCGCACACGCACGCGGCCACCGCCAGCCACGTTACGAGTCGCTTCATTTCTTACCCACCATCTTACCTTTCACGTGGCGGAGGGAATGGGATTCGAACCCATGCGGGGTTTCCCCCAAACGGTTTTCAAGACCGCCGCGTTATGACCACTTCGCTATCCCTCCATTCGCAAGTGAAATAAAGTATATCACAGTTTTTCATTCCACCTTCACCGTGACCTTGACGCTCTTGCCGCCGTATTTGACGGTGATCTTCGCGGTGCCTTTCTTCAGCGCCGTCATGACGCCGGCCTTGTCGATCGTCCCGTCGATGGTCGCGCCCTCGGACGTCGCCGGCGCAAGGGTGCTGCGCTGTTTGGCGGCGGTGTCTTCCGTCTCGGCGGGCGGGGCAAGCCCCGCCCCTACATCCTCACTCGTAACGGCGTCTTCGTCCGACGTGGTATTGTCATCCTCGACACCGGCGTCTCCTTCCGACGCAGCATTGTCATTCTCGACACCTGCGTCTCCGTCCTCTTCATTGTCATT
>JAISTF010000067.1 GCA_031272745.1 Eubacteriales Family XIII. Incertae Sedis bacterium | reverse complement strand
GCTGTCGTTGTTTTCTATCGTTATGCTGGTCAGGTTGCGGGCGTTGAACGGTTTGGACGTGGTTCCGCCTGTATCGATTGTGGTCAGGCGGTCGTTGTTGGAGATGACCAAAGTGGTAAGCGCGGTCAAATCATCAAATCCGGCGTCGGTCGTTGTTCCGACCGCGCCCAGCCCCGTCTTGTGCAGAACCTCTAAGCTGTCGCAGTTGTCGATAACCAGTGCGGTAACAGCGGTTTGTGTGTACGGCTGACGGCTAACGGAGTATGAGAAGATGCCAGGCGAAATCATCGTGAGTTTCGGGTTGTCCTTTATCTCGAGCGTAGCGCTGCCAAGGTGGCCGAAGTTGTTGCCGTCTATGCGCTCCAGCGAATCCATGCCGCTGATATTCAGCTCGCTGATCGGGTAGTCGCGGAAAGCGTGCTGGCCGATGATCTTGAGTTTGTCCAGCATCGAGAGGTCGAGCGGGAACGCCGGGATGTTGATGCTGCTGCTGCCGGAAGCACAGAATATCGCTATCCCGATCTGCTCGAGGTTGGGTGCGCCCGAGAGGTCGATGCTGCGTAGCTGGGAGTTGATAAAGGTGCGCCCGCCGCTGCCCTCGAAATCGCCGATGGCCAATAGCGACGGCAGACCCGAAAAGTCGATGGACTGCAGGGCATGGCCGCCGGTATTCGCATAGGTGTTGCCTGAGCCGTCGGAGAAAGCGAAATCACCGATGATCTTCAGAGCAGTCAGGCCGGAGAGATCAAGATTGACCACCTTGTTCCAGGCAAAGGCATTGTCGCCGATGGCTCTGAGTTTTGTCAGGCGGGAACCGGCGTTGCCGAAATGGATGTCCGCGTATGCGCTATTCGTGTTGGTATTCGTAGTCGCAAACGCCTGATTGCCGACAATCTCCAAAGCGCTCATATTCGAGAGGTCAATGGCGCCCGGGGAAGCCGTATTGGAAGACGCAGCGCCGTTCTTGGTATTGAATTGGGTGCCACTACCGGCGCCGCTACTGGAAATCGCCACCACTGCCTGCCCACTCGTCGGGTCGATGCCGGGCAGCGCGAGATACGCGCGGGCAGATGCGTTGCTCGCGTATTTGCTGTTGCCGGTGGATGAGAAGCCCGTAACGGTCATGCCCGTGACGGTCTCCGTATAGTAGGTACTCGTCGAGGGATACTTGGTTACCTGCACAGTGACGGTCTCGGTCGCGTAGGTGAAGTCGCGGTACTGCCACTGGCTGGGCGTGCCGTCGGCCTTGGGAATGTAGGCCTGTGCAGGATCGGCAGCGACGGTGGCCTTGATGGTCTGGCGCGACACCTGACCCGCGCTGTCCGTGGCCTTGTAGGTGATCTCGATGACCGTACCAGCCGTGGTCGACATCGCCGTCGTGATTTCGGCGCCGTAGTACGTGCCGGAAATGACGATGGAATCGATGACCAAGGCGGGCACGGTCGACGCATTGGTCGACGTCGGGATATTGGCGTTGTTGTAGTCTTTGGCCGTGGCCCAGGAGAGGACGGTCGTCTGATCGTACGCCTGCCCCTGCGTCACGAAGCGGTCATTGGCCGTGATGACCGGTTTGGCCGCGGCGGGCGTGTAGAGGAAGGTCACGCTCTCGTGGTCGGGGTCGGAAGCGTTGGTTCCTACGGAAGCGATCATCCGCGGCGCGGGATAGCTTGTATTGTCCGTGACCACCACATAGCCCGGATAGTCCGGCGCCTGCACGGTGGCCGCGGTCCCGCGCTCAAAGAGCACGTCGCTCGTATAGTCGTTTCCGATGTCAAAGGGGGATCCGATTGGCGCCAGCGTATCCTTGTCCGCCGGCGTGATGGTGATGGTGACGGGGTTGAGGATATAGCCGCTGCCTGCCGTGAAATGCGAGCTGACGCCGGTGTGCGGGTCGGGCATGTGAATCACGACGACCTGGCCGTTGCCGTTAAACGCATCAGCCGCGATGCTCGTGGTGGCGGAAGTCAAAGTCAGCTCCGTGAGTTTGTTATTGACAAAAGCCTGTGCGCCGATGGTGACGACGCTGTCCAAGCCGTTCGGCCCGATGGTCGTGAGTTGGTTGCCGTAGAACGCGCCCTCTTCGATGGTCGTGATGTTTGCGGGCAGCGCCAGTTTGGTGAAGTCGTTTTGCTTGAACGCGTTTTTGGGGATGGCCGTCAGCGCGGCATTGGACAGGAGCGTGGCAAAGTCAAAGCCGACGTCGGTGTCGGACTGCCCCGCCGGAGCGTTGTCCACGTAGTCCTTCAGGTGGCAGCCGAGGAACGCGCCTTCGCCGAGACTCGTGAGGTTGTGCGTGGTCGGGGTGGCGCCGCCGCCCGGCGCGAGCACATAGAGGAGCGTCTCAAGCCCCGTGTTCATGAAGGCATTTTTGCCGATGGACGTGTAGGCGTTTTCGTTGGCGACCTGGATGTAGACCGCGGAGATGGTGCGGCCGGCAAAGGCGCTCGCGTCGATGCCCGTGATGGTGCGCGTGCCGTTGTAGCGCGGCAACCAGAGGTCATGGTAGAGACTGAGCTTGAGGACGCCCGAGGCGGTCAGGCCCGTGACGATGCTGCGGCTCGAGTTGGCCGGGTCGGTCTTGAAGGTGAAGTCGAGGTAGTTCCATTGGGATGCGGCGGATTCCGTTGTGATGCTGGATTTGGTTTTGGCCGTCTCTTCCCCGGCGGCTTCGGCTTCGGCAGCGGCCACTTCCGCGGCTTCTGATTCATCGCCAGTTCCCGACTCGCTGGATCCTCGGGTCAAGCCCGAGGATGACGATTCTTCATTGTCGTTCTCGGGCTTGTCCCCGTCAGGGGGAGAATCCACGCCGGAAGAATCCCCTGCCGCAACGGAGTCCCCCTCCGGTGCCGCCGCATCCGCGACCCCCGGCAGCGTTGCGCAAAACACCATCGAAATAGACAGTGCGATTATGCATAAACGCACAAAAAAACGTTGTGTCTTTTGGCCCCCAGTTTGCACCCTGTCTCTGCACCCCCAGTAATACATGCTTACTGACACCCCCACCATACAAAGATTTTCCAAAAAAGTCAAGGTTAAATTTTTGTTTCATCTAATTTACAGAAACCCGCTTATAAAAAATCGCAAAGTCCGAATGACAACCGCGAGCACATTTCTTTAGGAAAATTTTAGGTTTGAGGGGTTGCGCGAGTTCCATATTGTGGTAAAATATTGTTAAATATTGGTTTTCTCTGAAGAGCTTCCGGGGGGATGCGAGATGACGGACAAAATGCAAATCATGAAGACACTGGCGGGGGCGCTGATCCTGCTCGTGGCGGTGGCGCTGCTGGTCTTTTGGGAAGCGCAGGGGCGCGCGATGTTTCTCATGGAAGACGTGCTCGTGGCGCGCGAGGCGATTCCCGCGGGGGCGGCGGTCACGGCGGCGGATTTCCGGACGGTGAGCGTGCCGGCGGGGGCCGTCGTCGAGAATGCGGTGAAGCCGGGCGCGGCGGCGGGCGGGGCAAGCCCCGCCCCTACGGTCAACGGAGAACCGTTCTCCGGCCTGGTGGCGGGGGAGAATATTCGTCGGGGGGCGCAGCTGTCGGCGGACGCGCTCAAGGAAGCCGACGCGGCACCGCCGCCCGACCCGTCGTGCTATGTGATTCGCAACGAATGGATCGCACTGTGCACGAGTTCGCTGCGGCGCGGCGACACGGTCGAGGTGCTCTCGGCGGACGGCGCGCGCGACTTCGGGACGTTCACGGCGGCCTATGTAAAAGACAGCGAGGGGCGCGAGGTGACGGACGCCGCGCCGACCATGCGGTCCTTCACCGACCCGGACGAGGGTCGCGCCAACGCATCCTCCCCCATCCATCACATAGAGATCCGGAGTGAGTGGAAGCCGTACAAGGCCATTATGGATTATTGCAATCACCATGTGGAAGGCGTGCTGCTCGTGCGCAAGGAAGGGGTGTGACGCGATGCTCGGTTTGGATGCGGCGTGCCGGCTCGTGGAGCCGTTGGTCGAGGCGGACCCCGCGGCGCAGAAGCGCGCGATCGTCGGGGTGCCGGAAGATGTGGCGCGGTTTCGGGCGCGGATTTGCGGCGCGCTCGAGGCGCAGGGGCTGCGCGGGCAGGTGGCGGTGCCGGCGTGGTACGAATCCGAAGAGGAAGCGATCTTCGAAGAAGTCTGGGGGCGGGCGGGGCTCGCCGAGTGGTGGAAGCCGCCGTACGACGCGTCGCCGTCGGCAAAGGTCATCGGAGAGGACGTGTACTTCTTGGTCGACGGGCGGATGCGGCGGATGCCGCAGAAGATCGGGCGGCACCGGCGGGAGCAGCTCGTGCGGGCGATCCTGCTGCTGACGCCGGAGGAGCGGCTCGACCGCGACTTCCATGAGGTGTATCTGCTCGACGGGACGCGCGTGACGGTGTTCAAGGGGGCGCTCGCGAAGGCGGACCGCGACGTGATCGTGCTGCGGCGTTATGTGGTGCCGGAGTATACGCTCGAGGAGCAGGCGGCGCGGGGGACGATCCCCGCCGAGGCGATCCCGCTGTTCCGGGCGATGGTGCGCGTCGGGTACAACGTCGTGTTCTGCGGTAGCGTGCGGTCTGCGAAAACAACATTTCTGTCAACCTGGCAGCGGCTCGAAGACCCCGCGCTCGAAGGCGTGATGGTCGAGACGGACCCCGAGATTCCGCTGCACCGCCTCATGCCGGGCGCGCCGGTCGTGCAGCTCGTGTGCGACGGGGAGCGGCTCGCGGCCGTGTCGCGGAACCTGCTCAGAAGCGACGCGGACTATTTCGTGCTCGCGGAAGCGCGCGACGGGGTGGCGCTCGACATGGCCGTGCGCGTCGCGCGCAAAGGCACGGGGCGCATGAAGATGACGTACCACACGCGCGACCCGCTGTCGTTTCCCGAGGACGCGGCGGTCGAAATCGTGCGGTCGTGCGGCGGGGACGTCGGCGAGACGGCGCGGCGCGTGGCGGGGAGTTTTGACTACCTGTTTCATTTCTGCGCGTTGGCGGGCGGGCGGAAGCTGCTGCGCGGGGTGTACGAGGTGGGGGTCCGCGACGGCGCCCCGTACGTCGAGGCAATCTGTCTTTACGATTTTGCGGGGGGGCGCTGGGTGTGGACGGCGCGGATTTCCGAGGGGAAGCGGCGGCGCGGCGCGGAGTCGGACCCCGAGGGGTTTGCCGCGTTCGAGCGGGAGCTGGCGAAGCTGGCGGCCACCACGCTGTCACCCCCGGACTCGTTCCGGGGGTCCGGCGGGAATGACACTGTGAGCGTGGGGGCGGGGCGATGAGTCCGCTGGCGTATGTGAACCGCGAGGCGGTCATGGCGATCGTGTCGGCGCTCATCTACCTCGCGATCGTCTTCGGGCTGGCGCTGCTGCTGCGCAGGCGGCTCGCGGCGCTCGTCGATGTCGTGCGGGCGCGGGCGCGGCTGCGGGCCGGCCGGGCGCCCGGCGGCGGCTTCGCGGGCGGGCCCGACGCGCTGCTGGCGCATCTCGACCGCCTGCTCTCGGTCGCGATGCGGCGTCCTCTCTCCCCGACCGCGTTCCTCGTGCTCTGCATCGTGCTCTTTTTCACCTGCTTCATCTGTTCGGCGAAATCCCTGCCCGTCGGCACGTCGCTCGTCACGGGCTTCGCCTTCGCGGGCCTGCCCTACCTCACGCTCCGCGCGCGGCTCGAACGGCTGCGGCGCGCGGGGAGCTACGAAGGCGAAAAACTCCTCGGCGCCTTCCTCACGAACTACCTCGTGACGGGCGGCAACATCTACGAAACCCTCGAACGCGTCGTCTACGCCTGCCCGCACCTGAAGGTGACGAACGCCCTGCTGCGCGCCCTCCTCCTGACGCTGCGCGCGACGGGCGACCCGGGGCGCGTGCGCGAAGCGACGGAGCGGTTTTCCTACGGCGTCGGCACGGGCTGGGCCGCGATGCTCGCACACGTCATCACATCCTCGGCGCTGACGGGCGCGGACATGACGGCGGCGCTCGAAGACATCCTCGCCCAACTGCGCGAGGCGCGCGTGCTCGCCGAAACGCGCAAACGCATCAACGGCGAGTCCGTCCGCATGGCCACGTACCTGACGCCCGCGCTCTACGTGGGATCCGTCTTCGTCTCCGTCTGCGTGATGGACCTCTCCCCCGCGCGTTTTTTGCATAACCAATTTTTCACGGGCGGGGGTTTTGCGTTTTTTGCGGTGGGGTTGTTTCTGTTCCTGCTGAACAGGGTCCTGCTCGAAGTGTTGACAAACCGGAAATTGGACTTCTAAGAAGGGGGAAGGATGAGCGCACAGACATTTTCCTGGATGGTGATCGTGGGGATCGGGGCGCTGGCCGGCTTCGGGCTGGCCGTGATGCTCCTGTCCGCCGCGTGGCCGGCCGCGCGGATGCCGTCCCTGCGGCGCGTGGACTTGCGGCGCCGGCTCGACCCTGCGCGGTGGCGCGAAGCGGTGGCGGGGCCGATCGCGGCGGCGCGGGGGCTGGCGCTGCGCATCCCGACGGCGAGGCGCAAGGAAGCGATGGACCGCGCGCTGTTCGCCGCGCTCGGGGCGCTGCGGAATTATTCAAAATCGGGCGGCGGCGCGCAGATGACAACGGACGCGATCCTCGAAGAATTCGCGGGACGCGACGGGGCGCTGCAGGACGCGTGGGCGACGTGCCTGCGGATGCTGCGCGTCGGGCGCGAGGCGGAAATCCCCGCCTACTTCGCCGAGGCGTCGATGAACGACCTCGGGCGGGACTTCATGATGCTGCTGCTCGAATGGGACCGCACCGACCCGACGCGGCTGACCGACACCGTCGCGGCATTCCAGACCGCGATGAAGGAGACGCGCACGACGACGCTGACGCGGCGCACGGAAGCGATGAGCGACCTGCTCTACCTGCCCGTCGTCGTCGGCGTGCTCGTCGTCTTCATGAATTTTATCTATGTGGCGTATTTCGTCGAGCAGCGGGAGCTGCTGACGGAACTGTTTTTCTAAAGGAAGGAGTGTTTCAAATGAAATCCATGATCGTATTGCTCGCAACCATCATCCTCGGCATCGCCATCGCGGCGATGGTGCTGAGCTTCAAGGACTCGGCGCAGGGCATGACCGACTCGGTCAAGTCGAAGCTCGAGACGCAGCTCGGCTTCGACACGGCGCTGACGGGCGGCGGCGCGCACACGGAATGAGGGGCGTGCCATGAAACAGTTCATCGTGCTCATGGCGATGGTCGCGCTCGGCGTCTTCCTCTATCTGTGCATCGCGGGGCCGGACGACTCGGTGCAGTCCGCGCTCGGCGCGTTGTGGCGCCACGACCTCGCGTCGCACCCCTACGCGGAGATGCGGCCATGAAGCAGCTCATCGTGCTCGCGGCGGTCCTGCCGATCCTGCTCGTCTTCTTCGCGCAGTCGCAGCTCGACCGCCTCAACGACCGTCACGTCTTTCTCGCCGAACGCGCGGTGGCGGCGTTTGAGGCGGAGGCGGCCGCGGGCGGGAGCGCGGTGGATGCCGCCGCCGACTCGCTGCGCGCCCGTCTCGCGGAGATCTTCGGCGCGGAGGCCTCGGATGTGACCGTGTCCCTCTCGGCGACGGCGGACGGGTTCGCGACCCGTTATTCCGTGCGTGTGCCGATGGGCAGGCTCATGGCCGGCGGGGGGCTGTTCGGTTTGGACAGCGCGGCCAACCGCGGCGCCTTCACGGCCGAAGGCGAGGTCGCCGACCTGCCCGCCCGCGTCGCGTCCCTCGTCGCCGACGCCGAGGCCCGCATCGCGGACACAGCGGACGAACATACGGAATAAGTTGCAAATCGGTATGAAAACGGGCGATTTTTGACCGATTTTGAATTTGTTCCGTATGTACGCCTACAGCCGGCCGAAGGAGCGGCAGAGGTCGGGAAGGACGCAGGCGTCGCAGGCGGGCTTGCGCGCGTGGCAGACGCGGCGGCCGTGCCAGATCAAATAATGATGGGATTCCGAAAGTCTGCCCTCGGGCAGCCGCTTCACGAGCGCGAGCTCGGTCTTTTCGGGCGTGGGCTCGTCGCAGAGGCCGATGCGGTTGGCGACGCGGAAGACGTGCGTGTCGACCGCGAGGCGCTCCTCGCCGAAGCCGACGGAGAGCACGACGTTTGCGGATTTGCGGCCGACGCCGGGCAGCGTTTGGAGCAAGTCGAAATCCTGCGGCACCTCGCCGCCGAAGTCTTCGAGTAGTTTTTGCGAGAGGCGGACGATGTTGGACGCCTTTTGGCGGTACATGCCAATCGTGCGGATGACTTCCTGCACGGCGGCGGGGTCGGCGCCCGCGAGCGCGGCGGCGTCGGGCCAGGCGGCGAAGAGCGCCGGCGTCACCTTGTTCACGCTCACGTCGGTCGTCTGCGCGGAGAGGACGACGGAGACGAGGAGCTCGAAGACGCTGCCGTGGTCGAGCGCGCACCGCGCGTCGGGGTAGCAGCGCGCGAGGCGGTCGATGACCTCGGCGGCCCGGGCTTTCGTGAGGAGCTTGCGCGGGCGGCTGCAAGCCGCCCCTACGGATGACGGGCGGCCGGAAGCCGTCCCTGCGGGTTTGGCGGTCATGGCGTCGACTCCTCTCCCTGCTCGGCAGGACGCCGAGGGCGGCGCCCCCTACGGTCATCGTTGGAAGTGACGCCGGCATCCTGCTCGTGGCGCAGGCGGAGCTGGCCGCAGGCGGCGTCGATGTCGGCGCCGAGCGAACGGCGCACCGTCGCCTTGATGCCGAGCCCGCCGAGCCGCTCCCGAAACCGCTGCGCCTCCGCCATCGCCTTCGCAGAGGACGCCACCCCGCCCGCCGCTCCATTCAACGGTATCAAATTCACCAAACAATTGATCCCCCGCAACAACCCCGCCAGCTCCTTCGCCTGCGCCGGCCCGTCGTTGAACCCCTCGATCAGCGCATACTCAAACGTCGCGCGCCGGTGCGTCCGCTCATAATGCCGCACGGTCGCGGCGACCACGTCCGCCACGCCCCACGTCCTCGTGACGGGCATGATGCGGGCGCGCAGCGCATCGTTCGGCGCGTGCAGCGACACCGCAAGGTTCACCTGCGGAAGCTCCGCCGCGAGGCGGTCGATCCCCGGCACGACGCCGCACGTCGACAGCGTGATCGCCCGCCGCGACAGGTCGCGCCCGTGATCGTCCGTGAAGTTTTCGATGAATTTTTTCACGTTGTCGAAATTGTCCAAAGGCTCGCCGATGCCCATCAGCACGATGTTCTTCGTCCGCGCCCCCGCGAGCTGCTCCGTCCGCACGACGGACAGCGCCATCTCCCCCGCCGTCAGGTTGCGCCGCAGCCCGAGCGCGCCCGACGCGCAAAACCGGCAGCCCATGCGGCACCCGACCTGCGTCGAAATGCACACGGAATTGCGGTCCTTGTACTTCATGAAGACGGTCTCGACGAAATGCCCGTCGCCCGTCTCCAGCAGCATCTTGCTCGTATGTCCGTCCGCGCTGCAGACCCGCCCCGCCGCCTTCAGCCCGTCCACGGAGGCCGCCGCCGCAAGTTTCTCCCGCGCGGCCGCCGGCAGGTCGCTCATATCGGAAAACGACGTGACGCCCTTCCCGTACATCCAGCCGTAGATCTGCCGCGCCCGAAACGGCCGCTCGCCGAGCGCGGCCAGCCATTCCGTCAGCTCCGCGAGACCGAGGTCCCAGAGATCGGTTTTCGCACCGTCAGCCAATCACCTTGATCGACTCGATCACGACCGGTTCGAGCGGCATGTCACTGCCGTCCTTCTCGACCTGCGCGATCGCGTCCACAACGTCCATCCCGCTCGTCACGCGCCCGAACGCCGCGTACTGCCC
>JAISTF010000097.1 GCA_031272745.1 Eubacteriales Family XIII. Incertae Sedis bacterium | reverse complement strand
GATGTCCACGTCTTCCCCCACGGCGCGGATTTCCGTCCAGACGTCAAACGGCGCCTCTCCTTCGGAGAGGAAGACGCGCCGCGCGCCGCTGTCTTCGCCTTCAAATTTCTTTTTCATATAGCTATCTTATCATACTGATTCTATTTTGAAACATAAACAAAAGCCGACCGGAGCGATCCGGCCGGCTTTGCGTCAAACAATCATCCGCGATGGCGTTATTTACTTCCCGCCGCGCTGCTTCTTGTCCACGACGCTGCCGCCGTAGAGCGCGATGGCGCAGAGGATGATCATGAGAATCGTCAGATAAAGCGGTACCGCTGTATTTGGACTCATCGTCTTCCGTCTCCTTTCCTTTTCCTTACCACGGCTTCTGGCCGGGGTGCGTGAGCTTCCAGATCAGGAACATGACCGTCGTGCAGACGTAGCCCGCGACGATCTGGAACAAAATCAGGCTTACTACCCAGTTCATATCTCACACCTCCTATTCTGCCTGCGCCGCCAGGCGATCCGCCGCGGCGAAATCCTGACCCTTCTGAAGGAACGGCGGTTTGCCGCCCGGCAGCACCAGCGGCAGGATGACGCCGAGGATGACCGAGACGATCGTGACGGGATACATGTTCAGCGAGAACGCGCCGTTGAGGTAGTTGGCCGCCCACGGTGGCGTCAGGAACGTCCAGTAGAAGTTGACCGCGTACGCCACGATGATCGTGATCCAGGCCGCCGTGATGTTGCGCCGCACATGCAGGCCCATGACGTAGATCACGAAGACCGGAATGCCGAACGAGAAGCACCACAGGAAGATCGGGAAGATGACCGCGTTGAGGAACGCCGGCGTCGCGAAGAACGCGCCGCAGATGAGGACGGAGATGCGCATCAGCTTGAAGCGCGTCTCTTCGCTCATGTCCGGCTTGAGGGCCTTCTTGAAGATCTCGTTTGTGAGGATGTTCGCGTTGGCCATGATCGTCGCACCGCCCGTCGACAGCGTCGCGCAGAGCAGCGAGACCATGAGCAGGCCGACGATCGGCGCCGGCAGCGCCGTGAGCGCGAGCTCGATCGGGTTGAGTTTGGCCGCGTTCTCGTTGCCGATGAGGTTCGGCAGCAGATTCTGCAGGGACGGCGTGAGCGTGATCGCAGCCGCGGTGAGCGCCATGCAGATCCACGGCACGGACGCCGCGATGTTGAAGAACGTGCCGAGGAAGACGCCTTTGCGGCAGTCCGCGTCGGTCTTCGCCGCGAAGAACGGGCTGTTCATGTTTTGCCCGACCGCGCCGGCCGTGATGTGCAGCACCGCCACCGGGATGATGACGTTTGTCCACATCATGCTGTTGCCGAGGTCGTAGCTGCTGAGCATGCCAACCGTGCCCATGCCCTCGTAGATTTCCTTGATGCCTTCCCAGCCGCCGACGTTGGCCGCGAGCCAGCCGCCGAGCAGCGCGAGCGCCGTGTAGGAACCCGCGATCATGACGATTGCGTTGACCACGTTGAGCATGGCCATCTGCAGGATGCCGCCGAAGATGACATAGATGATGATGAGAATGAGTGCAAACAGCGTGCACCAGACAAACGGGTTGCCGGGCAGATGCCCTTCAAGCCGATAGCCGCCGAGACCGTAGATGGCCGTCGCAGTCGCCAACGTCTCGGAAGACCCGATGCCCGTCCACGTCGCGATGTTCACGCCCGCGTTCAGGCGTCCGAACTTCTTGTCAATGACGTGCTCGAGAATCTCCGGGATGTTGTTGCATCCGGACTGGCGGACGATCGGCCCGAGCCAGAGCATCATGATCGGCAGGAAAATACCGCCCGTGACGATGCCCCACCACATGACCGAGGCGCCGAGCGCCGGCGCGCTCTCCCACAGCGAAAGCGTATGGCCCGCGCCGAGGGGGATGAGGGTAAACGCGAAAGCCATCATGACCCAGCCGAGCCCCTGGCTCGACTTCGTGAAGTCGCTCGCGCTCTTGGTCTTGCGTTTTGAAATCATGCCGATGACCACGGACAGGATCGCAAAATAGCAGACCGCAATGATAATTGGTGTCAAGTTCAACCACCTCCTTCAATAATGAAACAATAACTCCAATGCAAGAGCGGGGCCTTATGCAAACCCCGCTCTGTTTGCCTGCTTTACAAGGCGATGTTGCCCACGTTCACCGACTCCGTCAGCGTGACGTCCATGATGTCCTGGCCGTCGGCGACGATCGTGTACGCGCCCGGCGCGAGGCCGTCGAACCAGAAATCGCCGAAATAATTCGTCGTCTGCTCCGGCACGTCCACGCCCTTCAGCGTGACCTTGACGCCCTCGGCGCACTCGCCGTCCTTCAGGAAGCCGCCCGCGATGAAATGCTTCGTGAAGCGGTACAGGTTTTTGTACCAGACGAGGCCGTCCGGGCTCTCCTCCGGCTTGTACCGCTCCAGGCCCTCCGCCGCCTTCAGCTTCTCGAACTCCGCCTCGTCGAGGTCGTGGTACGTGATCGCCTCCGTCGGGCAGCTGTGCGCGCAGCGCGTCGAGCAGATCGAGGCGCCCGCCTGACCGTCGAGGATGTGCGCGCAGAAGGTGCACTTCTGCGGGACGCCCTTCTCCTCGTTGTACCAGATCGCGTCGTACGGGCAGCTGTCCAATAGCTCCTTGTTGCCCTTCGCCTTCTCCGCGTCGATCAGCACGATGCCGTCCTCGCGCACCGTGACGCTCTCGTCGAACGCCTCCTTGCACTTCGGCTCCGCGCAGTGCTGGCAGGGCTTCGGCAGAAAGTTGGCGCTGACGCGCGGGTACTGCCCGCGCTCCGTGCGCTCGATGTTCATCCAGCGATGCCCGTGCCGCGGCTGCTCGTCGATGTACGGCAGCCAGCTATTCATGACATGTTCGTCCTTGCACGCGATGAAGCAGTTGTTGCAATCGTGGCACAGGGCGACGTCTATGACCAGATATTTTTTCTTTGCCATCAGTTGAGCCCTCCTTCCCATTTCTCGACCTGGACGCGATAGTGCTCCGTGGCCATGCCCGAGGTGTGCTTCCCGATGAACTGGGAGGAGCTCAGGATGTTCACGCAGCCGCCGCGATCCGGCGACTCGCCGGGCTTGCCGATGGGCTGGTACTCCGCCGAGCTCTCATAAGAGTGGCAGGTGCCCGCCGGCACGCGCTCGGTGACCTGCGCCGCGAGGATGACCGCGCCGCGGTCGTTGTACGCCTTGACGAGATCGCCTTCCTTGATGCCGCGCGCCTCCGCGTCCTTCGTGTTGATACGGATGATCCAGTAGTCATGCCCGTCCACGCGGACGCGGTGGTCCTTGATGTCGTTCATGAACGCGTCCTTGCCGTCGCCCATCGTGTGGAACGAGAAGCGCGGGTGCGGGGAGAGCACCGCGAGCGGGTATTTCTCCGTGTCCTCGTAGTGCCACCCTGTCCAGGGCTTGATGTACTGGGTGAGCGGCGGCCGCGTCTCGTCGGGCTCGAGGCCCTGCGCGACCAAGGAGGCGTCGAAGCGCTTCAGGCTGTTCGACACCAGCTCGATCTTGCCGCTCTGCGTCTGGAGCGTCTTGCACTGGACCATGTCGCACGGGCGGAACGCGCCGGCCATCGGCACGTCCTGCTCGTAGCCCTCGGCGAACCAGCGGAACGCCGGGCTCTTGTGCCGCGTCGGGTTGGGCGGCACGACGACGTAGCCCTTCTCGAGGAATTTCTCCCACGTGATGATCTTCGGCAGATCCGTCGCGTAGAAGAGCTGCTTGACCCAGCCGAGCTCGTCCTTGCCCTCCGTGAACGGCCCCTCGATGCCGAGGCGCTGCGACAGCTCGCGGAAGATCTGGTAGTCGGACTTGGACTCGCCCTCGGGCTCCACACACTTCATCTGGAGCGAGATCACGCGGCTGTTGCACTGCGTGTAGGAGGCGGGGATGTAGCCCGCGCAGTTGGCAAACTCCGAGATGTCCCAGCGCTCGAAATTGGTACACGCCGGCAGGATGATGTCGCCAAACTGCGTCTCGCCCTCGAACCAGATCGCCTGGAAGACGACCATCGGCATCAGCGGGCTGTTGTACATCTTCACATAACGGTTCGTCGCGCCCATCGTGCCGATGTGCGGGCCGCCGTATTTGTAGTACATCTGGAAGCGGGGATAGCCGTCCGCCGGATACTTGTACTTCATGAACTGCTGCTCGATGGCCGCGCCGACGAAGCCCTTCCCGCGCCACTCGTAGTGGCCGTCGATCCAGCACTCGGGGATCTTGAAGCGCGGCATGAACTGCGCCTGCGGCACGTTGAGGTTGCTCGGGACCGGGCGCGAGTTGATGCCGTCGAACATGCGGTTGACGAGCGTGATGCCCGCCGCCGAATTGTCGCAGTCGCCGGAGATGCCGCCCTCGGCGTAGCCGGGGAAGTAGAAGTAGTAGTCGGTCGGCATGCCCTGCGTCGTCGACCACATATTGGAGCCGGGCTTGCCGAGCCCCTGCATGGCCGCGAGCGCGATCATCATGCGCGTCCACTCCATGCCTGTCGGGCCGCGGCACGCGCCGCCCCAGCCGCCGAGGCCGCCGGCCGCCAGCTGCGTCTTGTTCTTCGCCCACTCCCTGGCGAGCGCGCGGATGTCGTGCGCGGGGATGCCCGTCTCGGCCTCGCCCCATTCGCTCGACTTCGGCGTGCCGTCCGTCTCGCCGAGCAGGTAGGCCTTGAACTCCTCGAAGCCGTAGACCTTCTCCGCGACGTACTCCTTGTCGTACAGGTCCTCCGTGACCCAGACGTACGCGATCGCGGCGGCCAAGGCCGCGTCCGTGCCGATCCTCGGGGAGAACCATTTGTCCGCGAAGAGCACCGCCGTGTGGTTGAAATAGGGATCGATGAAGACCATCTTGATGCCCATCTCCTTCAGCCATTTGCGGCGGATGTTGCTCTCGTACGCCGAGTAGATGCCCGCGTTCGTCTCGGGGTCGGACGACCAGAAGACGATCATCGTCGAATGCTTCATGCAGTCCTCGAAGAGGTCCCACTGCTCGGGGTTGCCCAGGCCGCCCGTGAAGCCCCACGAGTGGATGGCGCCCCAGTGCCAGCCTTCCCAGCTGTCCGGGTTGTGGTCCGCGTACGTGATGCCCGCGACGTTCATGAAGCGGAACAGCGTGCTGTGGCGGTACCCGACGTTGCCCCACATATGGTGCGAGGAAGGCTCCGCGACGATCGCGCCGGGGCCGTGCTCGCGCTTGATGCGCATCATCTCGTTGGCCACGATGTCCAGCGCCTCGTCCCAGCTGATGCGCTCGTAGCCCGGATAGAGCGGGTCGCCGCCCTCCCATTTGCCGCGCCCCTCGACGTTGCGGTCGCCGTTGACGTCAAACCCGATGCGCTTCAGCGGGTACAGGATGCGGCGTTTGGAGTGCACCATCGCCTTGAAGCCCGCCGTGTAGCAGGTGTAGGTCGTCTTGCGCGGCGGCCTGTACGTCTTGCCGCGCGCCTCGAGCTCCCAGGCCACCGGGTCCTCGTCCACGAAGTCCATCGGGTAGATGCGGACAATCTTTCCCTTGCCCCCGTTCGCCTCGACGTCAACGTCGACGAATACGGGGCCGCCTGTGGATGAATTGGTTTTTCTGACTATCTTGCCCAATTTCCCTCTCCTCTCTTTTTTCCTCTCGAACGCGAGGAAATCGCGTCCCAACACTATGCAACACCCGATATTATAAGGATGTTTGTGGAATTTTTCAATAACTTAAACCGTTTGAAATTTAATTTGTGTTTTTTCACAATCACCGGAGGATTCCGCGCCTGCCGTTTCATGGTATAATGGGGACAAATGATTAGCACCATACTCGTCGCCGTCATTGCGGTAGCCTTATTATTTGAATTCATCAACGGGTTTCACGACACCGCCAATGCCATCGCTACCTCTGTTTATACGCGCGCGCTCACCGCAGGCAAGGCCATCGCGCTCGCGGCGATCATGAATTTTTTCGGCGCGCTCGTCAGCGAAAACGTCGCGAAGACGATTTCGCAGGGGCTCGTCGGCATCGCGCTCGAAGAATACGTCGTGCTCGGCGCGCTGCTCGGCGCGATCATCTGGAACCTGCTGACCTGGTGGAAGGGCATCCCGAGCTCCTCGTCGCACGCGCTGATCGGGGCGCTCGTCGGGGCCGCCATCGTCTATACGGCGGGGCCGGAAGGCATCATTTGGAGCGGGGTGCTGCAAAAGGTCATCGTGCCGCTCGTCACGTCCCCCTTCATCGGATTTTTCGTCGGCTTCGGCATCATGAAGCTGATCTTCGTCCTCTGCCAAAACAGCTCGCCGGGGCGCGTCAACGGCGTCTTCGCGAAGCTCCAGATCGCCACGGCCGCGCTCGTCGCCTTTTCGCACGGCACGAACGACGCGCAGAAGACGATGGGCATCATCACGCTCGCGCTCGTCAGCGGCGGGATGCTGCCGGAGACGGCGGGCGTCCCGATGTGGGTGAAGATCGCGTGCGCCGCGTGCATCGCGGGCGGCACGTCCGTCGGCGGGTGGAAGATCATGAAGACGATGGGCGGCGGCGTCACGAAGCTCCAGCCCCCGGGCGGCTTCGCGGCGCAGGCGTCAAGCACGATCGTCATCGAACTCATGAGCCACCTCGGCGCGCCCATCTCGACGACGCACGTCATCACGAGCTCCGTCATGGGCGTCGGCAGCGCCAAGCGCCTCTCCGCCGTCAAATGGGGCAAAGCCAAGGACATCGTCCTCACCTGGGTCATCACCCTCCCCATCGCCGCCGCCCTCGGCGGCATCTGCACCGCCATCCTGCGGTTGTTCCTGTAAAGGCACACCCGGCGTGTCAGCCGTTCGCGAGAAGTCCGGCCATGTATACCGGCAGATAAGTGATCTTGCCCGTCCTGCTCACGTTGCCTTCGGTCAGGACGATGCCTTCCTGTAGCCGGAATTCCTCCGCATCCATGAGGTTTGTCAGCGCGTTGTGCCGTTTGTAGTCTTTGCCCGACTTCACCTCGACGGGAACGATCTGCCCGTCCGGCGTCTCCACGACAAAGTCGATTTCCCCGCGTTTTTTGTTTCTATAATAATAGGGCTTCAGGCCGCAAGCCGTCAGTTCCTGCGCAACGACGTTTTCATAGATGGCCCCGTAGTTGACATTGGTATTCTTTGCAAGGATTTCGAGGGACGTGTTTTTCGCGTACATGCTTGTGAGGAGTCCGACGTCGCCCATGAACAGTTTGAAGAGGTTTGTCGCGCTCGACAGAAGCAGCGGATATTCCGGCGCG
>JAISTF010000049.1 GCA_031272745.1 Eubacteriales Family XIII. Incertae Sedis bacterium | reverse complement strand
TTCAGCACCTTGTCGAGCGCGATCAGGGTGCTCGAGGCGAGCAGCTTGTCGAGCACGCCTGGAACGGGCATTTTGTTCAAAATGTCCAACGGTTTCATTTTCCTCGTCTCCTCCCGTTTCGTGAAACTTTTCTAATATCATTCCGAAAAAATTCGAAAAAACCGCTTGCACATCTGATTCATTGTGATGTATCCTAATAAAGCATATAAAACAGACAAAGCGGGTGCAAGCTTGCGCCGCACAAAAAACAAACGGATTGTTGTGAAGGTTCACGAAAGGGGAGAGCTATGCGCGTGACGCCGGAGATCCTGAAAGATTATTTTGCGGAGCACCTCGGCGAGGTGTCGTTGACAGGGAACACGAAACAGCGGTTCCGCGACGTCAAGCTCTACGCGGACGGGGACGAGACGGATACGGAATACATCTATCTCATGACGCCCGCGCAGCTCGAAAAGATTCCGCACAAAGCCGCAAACGCGATTCTGACGGCAAAGTCGAAAATGACGGCCGGCAACGGTTATTGCCTGATCATCGCGCCCGGGGAGCCGGAGCGCGTCCTCAATCTCGTCCGCGAGTGCTTCCGCTTCTACACGGAATCTTTTGAGGTGCTGTACGAGGCGATTGCGCGCGGGGAGACGATCGAGGCCGTACTGGAGAAGGCGTTCCCGCTCATGAAAAACCCCTTCTTCATCGACGATTCGAGCTACCGCACGCTCGCGCGGCTGAAGGATTACCCGACGAAGGATTTCCGCGACAACGAATACATCTTCATGCAGCAGAGCGGCCACCACTCGGCCGACTACATCTACGCGATGCTCAACAGCAACGTGGCCGTCGAGTCGTCGGCGATTTCGCCGCGGCCGATCGTGCATCGCTTCGAATTCCTCGCGCATCGCACGCTGTATTCGACGATCAAGGTGGACGGAGAGATCGTCGGCTTTTTCTCGTGCGTCGAGATCGAGACGACGTTCACGCCGGGGCTCATGGACGTGTTCGAGGCGCTGACGGAGCTGTGGAGCGTGGCGCTCACGCGGCAGCAGGGCAGGGGGGCGACGCGGCAGAAGAGCCTCGACAACGACCTCTTCCTCGGCATCCTCAACGGCAGCATCGTCGACGCGGAGCTCGCGAAGACGGCGTTTGCGCAGGTGGGCCTCATCGAGGGCGACTACTTCGTCGTCTATACGGTGACAAACGTCGACACGAACAAGAACCCCTTCCTGCTCCCGCGCATCATGGAACTCCTCGTGACAAACCTCGAGAGCAGCTTCACGGTCGCCGACGGATCCAACATCATCCTCGTCGTGAACCGCAAGCTCGACGACGACCTGCGCGAAAACCTCGTGCGCCTGCTCTCGTTCTACCTCGGGGAATTCGATGTGACGATCGGCATCTCGCTCGAATTCACGGACCCGATGAAGCTGCCGTTGTTCTACGACCAGGCCGTCGCGGCGACGCGGCTCGGGGCGTTCGCGAGCGAATCGTCCTTCGGGGTCGGCGTCTACGGCTACCAGGACGTCGTCGACTACGATTTGATCGAGCGCTTCGGCGATGCCGAACGGCGGCGCGCCATCTGCCACCCGGCCGTCTACACGCTGTATCAGCACGACCGTGAAAAGCGGATGAACCTGCTCCCGACGCTGAAAATCTACGTCGACTGCATGGGGGACACGGGCATCGCGGCGGAGCGCCTCTACCTGCACCGCAACACGCTGTACTACCGCCTCAAGCAGATCGTCGCGCTCACGGGCCTCGACCTCGACAACGAGCGCATGCTCGCCCACATCTCCCTGTCCCTGCGCATCATGCAGATCAGCGGCGAGCTCGACGTGAGCCTTCCGCACCCGCCGGACCTCGACGACGAAAAATAGGCTCTTATTCGATTATGCTATAATGTCGGCATGAAGCGGACAATTACGGCAAAAATTGTACGAAGCGCCGCGGCGGCCCTGGGGGTCGCTGCGGTGTTTCTTTTGCTTTTCGCGGCGGGCGGCTGCGCGGCGAAACCCGCGGCGGCGCCGGTCGAGCTGACGATCTGGCATACCTATGTCGAGCAGATGAAGGACGACTTCGACGAGCTCGTCGCGGACTTCAACGAGACGGCCGGCGCGAAGGCGGGCGTCACGGTCACGGTGACGGCGGTCGCGAATTCTTCGGTGCTCAACGAGAAGCTGCTGATGGCGGCGAACGGGGACCCGGGCGCACCGGAGACGCCGGACATGGCGGTACTGTACCCGAAGGTCGCGGTGACGCTTGAGGGCGCGGGGAAGCTCGTGGATTTGGACGCGTATTTCTCGGCGGACGAGCTGGCCGCGTACGTGCCGGCGTTCCTCGCGGAGGGGCGGTTTGCTGCGGAGGGCGGCGGCGAGGACGCAGACGGCGCGGATGATGATCGTAGGGGCGGCATCCTGCCGCCCGAAAGCGGCGGCGGGCTCTACCTGCTGCCGATCGCGAAGTCGACGGAAGTGTTGTACGTGAACCGCACGATCTTTGACCGGTTTGCGGCGGAAACCCCGGGCGTCACGTTGGACATGCTCGCGACGTTTGACGGCATCCGTGCGGCGGGCGAGGCTTATACGGCGTGGACGGACGCGCTGACGCCGGATGTCCCCGGCGACGGCAAGGCGTTTTACTATCCGGACGGGCTGTTCAACTGGTTCCAGATCGGGGCGGAGCAGCTCGGGGGGCAGCTGATTGAGGGCCGGAAGATCGACGAGGACACGCCCGCGTTCCGGACGCTTTCCGAGGCGTATCTGGTTCCCGCGTCGCGCGGCGAGATCGCGATCTTCGACGACTACGGAAACTACCTCGCGAAGACGGGCGACGCGGTCTGCATCACGAGCACGTCGGCGGGGGCGCAATACTATCCGGACGAGGTCACCTACGCGGACAATACAAAGGAAGCGGCGGTCTTCGACGTGCTGCCGTACCCCGTGTTCGAGGGCGGCGAGAAGGTCGCGATGCAGCGCGGCGGCGGCCTGTGCCTGCTGCGGTCGGACGAGGCGCGCGAGCGCGCGGCGGCGCTGTTCATGAAATGGCTGACCGCGCCGGAGCAGAACGTGCGCTTCACCTCGCGCGCCGGCTATATGCCCGTGACGCAGGAGGCGTTCGACCGCGTGATGGCGGGCGACGACTCGGGCGTGGACAACGAAAACGTGCGGAAGATGCTGCGCACGGTCGC
>JAISTF010000044.1 GCA_031272745.1 Eubacteriales Family XIII. Incertae Sedis bacterium | reverse complement strand
CCCGAACTGTCCGTATCGTGTGTGTCGCCGCTGCGTTTTCATTCCGCAAAACTTCCGTTTTGCTCCATGAACACGCAGCGGCGACGCCTCTCGTGACATTTCGGGCGCTTTTTGCCGAGCCGCAAAACTATTTTCGGCGGATGGTCAGGAGGTGGGCGGTGACGCAGGCACCTACGATGAGGAGGATGATCGTGATCTTTTGCTCGCGCAGGACGAGCATGGAGATTGACAGGAGAATCCACAGGGCGGCGATGCCCTGGGCGCGGGCGCGCGCGGGGATGGGGACGTGGTCGCGGACGCCGCGGATGTAGTCGCCGAAGAAGGGGCTGCGCTCGAGCTTCTGCTGAAGCGCGGGGCTCGACGCGCCGAAGCAGGCCGCCGCGAGCAGCACGAACGGCGTCGTCGGCAGCACCGGCAGGACCACGCCGACCGCGCCCGTCCCGAGCGCCAGGAACCCCAGCGTCAAAAACAAAATCTTCTTACCGCGCATGGTTACATTATAGTATAATAGCGGGGTTATGAAAATTGACAGCCACTTGATTGAATATTTGGCAGACCTCTCGCGGCTCGAGCTTTCGGGCGCGGAGAAGGAGCGTTTGCGCGGCGACCTCGAGGACATCCTCGCCTACGTGGAAAAGCTCGGCGAGCTCGACACGGCGGGGCTGCCCGAGATGACGCATCCCTTCGAGGCGGCAAACCGCTTCCGCGAGGACGAGGTCACAAACGGGGACCGCACGGAGGCCCTGCTCGCGGGCGCCCCCGACAAATCCGCCCCCTACTTCAAAGTGCCAAGGACGGTGGAGGAATAATGCGCGAAAAAACAGCCTTTGAGTTGGCAAGCCTCATCCGCGAGCGCAAAGCATCCAGCCCCGAAATCACGCGGGCGTTTCTCGACGCCGCGAAGGCAGACATGGCAAAGCCCGCGGACGACCCCACAAAGATCAACGCCTACGCCTCGATCGACGAAGAGGCCGCGATGGCGCAGGCCGAAATGGTGCAGAAAAAAATCGACGCGGGCGAATTCCTTTCGCCGGTCGCGGGCGTGCCCGTCGCGCTGAAGGACAATATGTGCACGTCCTGGGGGACGGCGACGGCCTCGTCGAAAATCCTCGGGGGCTTCCGCGCGCCGTACAACGCGGGCGTCGTCAGCAAGATGCGCGAGGCGGGGCTCATCTTCCTCGGCAAGACGAACATGGACGAGTTTGCGATGGGGAGCTCGACGGAGACGAGCTACCTCGGCATCACGCGCAACCCGTGGGATCTCTCGAGGGTGCCGGGCGGCAGTTCGGGCGGCAGCGCGGCGGCGACCAGCGCGGGGCTCGCGCCGTTCGCGCTCGGCAGCGACACGGGCGGCTCGATCCGCCAGCCTTGCGCGTTCACGAATCTGACGGGCGTGAAGCCGACGTACGGCAGTGTGTCGCGGTACGGGCTCATGGCCTACGGCAGCTCGCTCGACCAGATCGGGCCGATGGCGAAGGACGCGCGCGACGCGGCCGTGCTGCTGTCGATCATCAGCGGCAAGGACGAGCGCGACAGCACGTCCGTGATGGAAGAGGCGTTCCGCGTCTGCGACATCCTGCACCCGGAAAAGACCGGTGCGGAAAACACGGGCATGAGCGGAAAGCGCATCGGGTTGCCGAAGAATTATTTCGACCAGCCCGGCATCTCGCAGGATGTGCAGGCGTGCGTCTATGCGGCGGCCGAGACGTTCCGGCAGCTCGGCGCGACCGTCGAGGAGTTCGAGCTGCCGCTCATCGACTACGCGGTGCCGACCTACCTCATCGTCGCGTGCGCCGAGGCGAGTTCGAACCTCTCGCGCTACGACGGCGTGAAGTACGGCTACCGCAGCCCCGCGGCCGACGACATCCACGGCGTCTACTACAAGACGCGCAGCGAGGGCTTCGGCACGGAGGTGAAGCGGCGCATCATCCTCGGCTCGTTCGTGTTGTCGAGTGGCTACTTCGACGCCTACTACAAAAAGGCCCTGCAGGTGCGGGGGCTGATCCGGCGCGCGTTCGACGAGGCGCTCACGCGTTTCGACATGATCCTCTCGCCGACGACGCCGACGGTCGCCTTTGAGATCGGCGGCAAGATCCAGGACCCGCTCGCGATGTACCTCGCGGACATCTTCACGACGTCGGTGAACCTGACGGGCTTGCCCGCCGTGGCCGCGCCGTGCGGATTCGGCGAGGGCGGCCTGCCCGTCGGCATGCAGATCATCGGCCGCGCGTGGGAGGATCCCGCGCTGCTCGAAGCGGCGGCGCACTACCAGCGGGCGACGGACTGGCACACACGGCGGCCGGCGGCTATGGCGGAGGGCGCGCGATGAGAGAAGGCTGGGAGATCGTCATCGGGCTGGAGGTCCACGTCGAGCTGTCGACGAAGTCGAAGATTTTCTGCGGGTGCTCGACGGCGTTCGGCGGCGCGCCGAACAGCCACACCTGCCCCGTCTGCCTCGGCATGCCGGGCTCGCTGCCCGTGCTCAACAAGGCCGTCGTCGAGAAGGCGGTCGCGGCGGGCGTCGCGACGCACTGCACGATCCTGGATGTGAATTTGTTCGACCGGAAAAATTATTTTTACCCGGACCTGCCGAAGGCGTACCAGATTTCACAGCTCTACAAACCCATCTGCAAAGACGGCTGGGTCGAGATTTCCAATAACGGGCTCAAGAAGATTCGCATTCACGAGATTCACATGGAGGAGGACGCCGGCAAGCTCGTGCACGAAGGCGGCGCGTCGCTCGTCGACTACAACCGCTGCGGGGTGCCGCTCATCGAGATCGTCAGCGAGCCGGACATGCGGAGCGCGGACGAGGTGGAGGCGTACCTGAACGCGCTGCGCGAGGCGCTCGTCTATTTGGACGTGTCGGACTGCAAGATGCAGGAGGGCTCGATGCGCGCGGACGTGAACCTGTCGGTGCGGCCTGTGGGCGCGGAGGAATACGGCACGCGCACGGAGACGAAAAACATGAACTCGATCAAGGCGATCCGCCGGGCGATCGAGTGGGAGGCCGACCGGCAGATCGCGTTGCTCGAGAAGGGGCAGCCGGTGGTGCAAGAGACGCGCCGCTGGGACGACGCGGCGGGGGTCGGCTTTGCGATGCGCAACAAGGAGAACGCGCAGGATTATCGGTATTTTCCGGATCCGGATCTCGTGCCGCTCCATGTGGACGCGGCGTGGGTGGCGGACATCGAGGGGCGGTTCCCCGAGCTCGCGCCCGCGAAGCGGGAGCGGTATGTCTCGGCGTACGGCATCGCGCCGAAGACGGCGGCGGTGCTGACGCAGGAGCGCACGGTGGCGGAATTTTTCGAGGCGGTCACGGCGGCGCTCGGCGGCGGAAGGGAGGCCGCCTCCGAAGCCGCCAACGCCGTTTCCGGTGAGGTGTTGCGGCTGCTCAAGGAGAGCGGGCAGGAAGCGGACGCGCTCGCGGTCGACCCGCGCAAGGTGGCGTACGCGCTCGCTTTGGTGCAGGCGCGCAGGATCAACCGCGCTTCGGGGAAGGCGTTGATCGAGGCGATTTACAAAGACGATGTGGATCCGAAGGCGTTCGTCGAGGCGCAGGGGATGTTGATCGAGCAGGACGAGGCGGGGCTTTCGGAGACGGTGGCGCAGGTGCTTGCGGACAACGAGAAATCGGTGGCTGATTATCTCGGAGGGAAGCAGAAGGCGTTTGGGTTTTTGGTGGGGCAGGCGATGCGGGCGCTCGGGGGGACGGCGGATCCGGCGGCGGTGAACGCGGAGTTGCGACGGCAGTTGGCGGATGAAGGCGACGGGCAACGGCCCGCCGACGTCGCGGGCCCCTCCTCGTCGCGGGCAATTTCCGGCGCGGATTCTCTTGCAAGCCCGAAACTCGCGCCTGCGGCGCTCAAACAGTCGGGCTTGCGGACAGAGAATCCGCTGGAAATTGCAGACGCTCCTCGCAACGCCCGCACCATCGGCAATGGCTTGCCCGCCGCTGCGACCGGCATTGCCGATGGAGTGAGCATAGAATCGCGCGAAGTGAGGATCGGCGAGCGAAGCGTATTCGGCTCAGCCTCGGCAGCGGAGCTGACACTCTCCGGCAGGTATCGTGACAAGACTTGCGGGGAGCTGCGCGAGGGGGATGTCGGGCGGACGGTGAAGTTGGCCGGATGGGTGCAGACGATTCGGGATCACGGCGGGATCATCTTCCTCGACCTGCGGGATATGTACGGCGTGACGCAGGTGGTGGTGTCCGAGGCGCAGGCGGAAACGATCGGGAAGGAGTATTCCATTTCCGTGACGGGTACCGTCCGGAAACGCGACGAGGAGACGTACAACCCGAAGATCGCCACGGGGACGGTCGAACTGCGCGCGGAGACCGTCGAGGTGCTCGGGCCGTGCCGGACAGGACTGCCGTTTGAAATCGACGAGTCGCGGGGGACGCGGGAGGAGCTGCGGCTGAAATACCGCTACCTCGATTTGCGCAACGCGGAGATGAAGCGAAACCTGCTCTTGCGGGCGGACGTCATCCGGTGTCTGCGCGCCGAAATGGAAGCGATGGATTTTGTCGAGATCCAGACGCCCATCCTGGCGAATTCTTCACCCGAGGGCGCGCGCGATTACCTCGTGCCGAGCCGCAAACACAAGGGGAAATTCTATGCGCTGCCGCAGGCGCCGCAGCAGTTCAAGCAACTGCTCATGGTGTCGGGCTTCGATCGCTACTATCAGATCGCGCCCTGCTTCCGCGACGAGGACGCGCGGGCCGACCGCTCGCCGGGCGAGTTCTATCAATTGGATTTCGAGATGGCCTATGCGACGCAGGAGGACGTATTCTCCGTGTGCGAGCGCGTACTGGCGGA
>JAISTF010000033.1 GCA_031272745.1 Eubacteriales Family XIII. Incertae Sedis bacterium | reverse complement strand
GTTTGTGTGGATTTCGTCCAAGAATCCACACAAATAAGAGATTTTTGTCCACACGGAGCTCCGCGCCGGACGAATCGGAGCAAGTTCGGGCTCCTGCCGCTGCCCGCCAGCCCTGCCACGCCATCGCCGCTCGCTTGCCCTGCCCCGCCATCGCCGATGGATCCCACTGCCCGGCCGCTGCTCGCCAACCTCGGGGCGCCGCCACCTGACGCACCCGCACCATCGATACCGGAAGTCGAAGCGGCTGTGGACAAATTTTCGTTATTTGTGTGGAATTTTCGGGGAAAACGCCGATTTCGTGGACAAATACGCCTTGTTTGTGTGGATTTCGTCCAAGAATCCACACAAATAAGAGAGTTTTGTCCACACGGAGCTCCGCGCCGGACGAATCGGAGCAAGTTCGCGCTCCTGCTGCTGCCCGCTTGCCCTGCCCCGCCATCGCCGCTCGCCAGCCCTGCCACGTCGCCGCCGAAGCCGCCCGCCGACCCCGGCGTCCTAACGCTCATTCGCGCGCACGCTTTCGTCGCAGTATTCGCAGCGGTACTCCTCCGTCTCGGGGTCGACGAGCAGGAAGACGTGCGGGATCGCGGGCTCGACGCTCGTCACGCAGCGCGGATTTTTGCAGCGGATGACGCCGACGACGCGCTCGGGCAGCGAGAGCTTGATCTTGCGCACGAGCTTGCCGTGCTCGATGAAGTTGACCGTCGCGCCGCAGTCCAACAGGCCGAGCGCGGTCAGGTCGACGTCCAAGAGGTTTTCGATTTTGATGATGTCCTTGCGACCGTGTTTGTTGCTGACCGCGTTCATGATGAGCGCGACCGTGTCCGTCCGCGTGTCGATGCCGAGGTGCGAAAGCAGCTTCAGGCCTGAGCCCGCCCGGATGTGGTCGATGACGATGCCGTTTTCGATTTCATTGACGTCCATGTACGTTCTCCCTTCTTGCTGGATTCTGCGACTCCGCCTTCGGCTCCGCGCAGAATGACAATCTTTTGGATAGCCTCCTCAATCCTTGTACTACCCCGCGAGCCCCAGCAGCGACAGGATGAGGGCCATGCGCACGTACATCCCGTTCCGCGCCTGCTTGAAATACACCGCGCGCGGGTCGGCGTCCACCTCGGCCGCGATCTCGTTCACGCGCGGCAGCGGGTGCATCACGATCATCGACGACGGCGCCCACCGCATCCGCTCCGCGTCCAAGATGTACAGGTCCTTCAGCCGGATGTAGTCGTCCTCATTGAAGAACCGCTCCCGCTGCACCCGCGTCATATACAGGATGTCGAGCCCGCGCAGCCCCTCGCGCATGTCCTGCGTCTCCACAAAAGGCCGCCCGCTCGCCTCGATGTCGCGCACCACATACGCGGGCACGCGCAGCTCCTCGGGCGAGATGAGCACAAACTCCGTTCCCTCGTACAGCCGCATCGCGCGGATCAGCGAATGCACCGTGCGCCCGAATTTCAAATCCCCGCACAGCCCGACGCGCAGTCCGCACAGCGTCCCCTTCTCCCGCCGGATCGTCAATAGGTCCGTCAGCGTCTGCGTCGGGTGGTGGTGCCCCCCGTCGCCCGCGTTGATGACGGGCACGTCCGAGGCCGCCGCCGCCACGCGGCACGAACCCTCCTTCGGATGCCGCATCACGACGATGTCGGCGTACCCGCTGACGGTCCGCACCGTGTCCGCGATGCTCTCCCCCTTGGCCGCCGAACTCGACTGCGCTTCCGAGAACCCGACGACCTGCCCGCCGAGCCTGAGCATCGCCGTCTCAAACGACAGCCGCGTCCGCGTGCTCGGCTCAAAAAAAAGAGCGGCGAGGATCTTCCCTTTTGCCGCTTCCGCATATTCCGAAGGATTCTCCGTGATCCTGTCCGCCAAATCGAACAGCTCCGCCAGCTCCTCCGTGGTGAAGTCCCCCGGTTCGAGCAAGTTCCGCCCTCTCAAATCGGCTGCCATGCGCCTGTCCCTCCTGTATGCTGCCCAAAAATTTTCATTATTCTATCATACATCGCCGAGATTGAAAAGCCCCAGCTCGCGCGACCAGCCTTCGCCCTCCATCACATCGTACTGGATCAGCCGGTAGTCGAGGTACGCCTCCGTCTCGGGCGGCGGGTCCTCGCTCCAGTACGGCGCCGTCAGCACGGGCACGTCGTCCCGCACCTCGTCGAGCAGATAGTCCCACGGCGTCATGCGCGCGCCGAGCCAGTCGAAAAACATCGGCGTGATGTAGTTCGGCGACACGGACCCGAGCGACTCCTTCTCCTGCTTGAAATTCGAGTAGATGAAAAACGGCGTCTCATAGGCCAGGTCCTCGCTGACCTTGAACAGGCCGTCGTACACCCCCGGCAGGTGGTCCCCCCAAAACACGACGACCGTCCGCTTCTCCCGCGCATCGACCCACCGCAAAAACTCCCCGAGCGCCGCGTCCGAGCTGTGGATCAGCGACATATAGTCCGCGATCTTCAACCGCTCCTGATACGTCGCGTCCTCGACCTGCGACAGGAATTCGTGCTCGTCGTACTGGCTGCCGTACTGCGGATGATTCTCCATCGTGACCAGCGTGACAAACACATTGCGGTCGCCGTCCTGCGCCCCGCGCTCCAAATAATCCTCGACCTCCGCGTACGAAGACCGGTCGGACACATACTGCGAGCCGCCCTCGTGCGCCGTGTGCGCAAACTCGTCGACGCCGTGAAATTCGTCGTAGCCCATCAACGGATAGACCGTGTTGCGCCGGTACATCGTCGCGCCGTACGCGTGCAGCCCGACCGCGGTATACCCGGCATCCGACAGCGTGGCGCCGACCGACGGGAAGCTGTCCATATCCGGCAGCATGCTCTGGAACGGGTAGGCCCAGCCGAGAAAGTACGTCGAAAAACCCGTGAGGGCCTCGAACTCGATGTTGGCCGTCCCCCCGCCGTATCTCGGGGAATAACAATGTCCGTACGCCGCCTTGGATTCCACGAGGTGCAGGTTCGGCACGAGCTGCATTACGGGCCCCGTGAAGGGGTAGACGTCCTTGAAGCGGTCCGGGTCGCTGAAGGATTCGTTCATCACGAAGACGACGTCGACGTCCTCGGCCGCGAGGTCGATGCGCGCGGCGTTCTCCTCTTCGGCCTTCGCTTTGTATTTGGACACGATGGCGGCGATGGCTTCCTCGTCGTAGCCCTCCGGCTCTTCCATGCCCGCGTGCTTGAGGTTGCTGATGAAGGCCGCGATGTAGCCGTTGCGCTCGAAGTTCCAGCTCTGGTTCCACGCGATGTATTCGTAGTCGATGGCGGAGATCGAGCCGAGGTAGGCGCTGCGGATGGGGGCCGTGACGACGATGATCAGGCCGACGCCGACGGCGACGGCGGCGAGGCGAGGGATGATGCGGGCAGCCGCCCGGCCTGCCCGCAACCGCTTCGCGCGGCGGTGCAGGATCACGGTCACGACGATGCCGGGGGCGAGCAGCGCGGCCATCAGCAGGAACGTCTGCGGCAGATCGCTCGCGTCGTACATCCCCGCGAGCTGGTCCGCGCGGAAAAACCACACGAGGTCGTCGGGGAAGACATGCTCCATGCGCACCGCGTACTTCGTGCGGTCCGCGAATCCGAGCAGACAGATGCAGGCCGCGACGACGCTCGTCCCGAGGAAGGCGTTGCCGCACACGCCCGCGGCCGCAATCAGGATGAGCAGCAGCACCCACGTCCCGTACACGAAGAGCAGCGGATGCGCCGCCCGAAACGCCGGCATCCCGATCTGTGCCTGGAGAAGCAGATGCAGCGCGGGCGCCCCCGCGAGCAGGCACGCCGCCGATGCGATCAGGTAGATCCTGTGCCGCGCGGCATAGCCGCGCACGAAGCGAAAAAAGCGTTTGACCAAAATTCCCATGCGCAATATAATACCATAGTATGATCGAATCAATCCAAAAAAACAAAAAGGGCATCCTCATGATGCTGTGCTCGGCGGTCCTCGTGTCGTTCGGGCAGATGTATCTGAAAGTTTACCGCATGGAAGACGCCTCGGGCTTCGTGCCGCACGGCCTCGCCGCGCTCGCGCTCGGCTTCTTCCTCTACGTGGTCGGCGCCCTCATCATGATCTACGCGTACCGCTTCGGCCGCCTGTCCGTGCTGCAGCCCGTGCTGTCGGTCGGCTACGTCCTCGCGATCTTCATCGGCGTGTTTTTCCTCGGGGAGCAGATGACGCCCGCGCGCGTCGGCGGCATCCTCGTGATTGTGTTCGGCGTGATCCTCATCGGCGGCGGCGACGCGGACGACGGGCCGAGGCCGGAGATTCATAGCGGGCGGCAGGATGCCGCCCCTACGATCATGAGGCAGGATGCCGCCCCTACAATCATGAGGCAGGATGCCGCCCCTACAACGCAAGAGTCCGGGCCTGAGCCGGACATCGGATCGGGGGATGCGCCATGAGCCCGCTCCTGCTCTACGGGCTCGTCGTCGCCGGGGACTTCCTCGGCGCCCTCGCCTCGTATTTTTTCAAAGGCGCGGCCATGACGCTCAGCGGCGTCCTCAGCCTGCTGAAGAGCAAAGGCATCTGGATCGGCGGCGTGATTTACCTCGTCGCCTTCGCAAACAACGTCTTCCTCATGAAATACCTCGATTATTCGGTCGTGTACGCGCTCGCCTCGATCACGTATATCTTCACGATGATCCTCGCGAACCGGCTGCTGAAAGAGCCGATTTCGCGGCGCAAGATGGCCGGCGTCGCCTGCATCGTCGCCGGCGCCGCCCTGCTCGCCTTCAGTGGTTAGCGCGGGCGGCTACAAGCCGCCCCTACACTTTGACGTATGCCTTGTTGACCCAGCCGTAGCCGCTGCCGAATTTGATGCGGTACCAATCGCCCTTCTCGCGGCTGATCTTCACCTTCGTCCCGTTTTTCAGCGCCCCGATGACCTTGTAATCCAGCCCCGCGCCTTTGCGCACGTTCAGCACCGTCGTGGAATCGACCTTCACCTTCCCCGTCAGGTTCACCTTCACGGTCTTCGTCGAGCTCTTGGTCGCGGCCGTCACCACGGTCGGCGCGGCGATCGTCGACGCGCCCCCCTGCACGTCCGGCCACGGCATCTCCACGAGCTTCGTCGCCTCTCCGAGCCCGTAGTAAAACGCGAGGATGTCCCCGACCGCCATGCCCTTCTTCGCCATCTGGTACGCCCCGATCTGGCTCAGGCCCGCCCCGTGCCCGTACCGCACGACCGCGAGCAACCACGAATCCCCGTCCTCGCGCAGCGAATACATCTGAAACTTCGTCCCGAGCCCCAGCGCCTTGTTCAAATACGGATACTTCGCCTTGCTGCCCGCAGGCTTGTACGGCGCAAACTTCAGCGTATAGGTCTTCGCGGAAGCGCCCCCGATCTTCGGCACCCGCACCTTGATGGTCACGCCGATATACGCGCGATCCGGATTGGAATAACGGGGGGTCGTCAGCGTCACGCTTTTCACCGTCACGGGATTGTCGAGGCCCGCCACGTTGACGCCCGCCGATTTCAGCTTGGTGCGGATCATCTTGTAGGGCTGGGCGTTCGATTTGCGCACGTCCTTCGCCGCGAGCGTTTTCGGAATCGTCACCTTGCCGCTGTACGCGGTGGAGCCGAGCGCCATCGCGAGGTCATACGGGTCTTCCTTGTACGCCAAATAATCATAGTCCCGCGCCGCCGCGCCCGACGCGGCCCCCGTCTCCGTGTACCCGCCGTTCGACGCGCTGTAGCACGCGTAGACGGCGCCGCCCGACGGCGTCTGCAGGACCTGGTTTTTCGTCTGCTTCACCGCCGCAATCACGTTTGTATAGCTGTCGTTCCAGCCGTTGTAGACCTGCGAATTTTCGCCGTTCGTCAAATCGTAGGACACGGCCGCGCGGGTGATTTCCTTCATGCGCCAGACCGCGTAGGTCCGCGCCGCCACGGCCTGCGCCTTCAGCGCCTCGACCGGCCACGCGCTGTTCATCTCGTACGGCAGCACGCCCGCGACGTAGGTGTCGAGATTCACATGGTTGATGAGCTTGAGCCCGCTGCCCGTCTTCACGATGCGCAGATCGCCCGCGAATTTGTAGGCGCCCGAAATCTGGATGAGGTTCTCCGTAGAGGCGCTGCCCGCCGCGATCAGCACGTCGCCGTCAAGCTGCCACGAGCCGCCGCCGGAGAGCACGAGCAGGATGCCCGCGCTGTTGGCTTCCACCGTGAACGCGCCCGACAGCGCGGCGCCGTTGTCGGCCACCGTGTGCGCGCCGCTTGCGCGCATCGAAAACGAGGCCGGCTCGCCGTAGGACGTGAGCGCCACGCGGACGATGTGGTCGGCGGGCGCCTCGGCCGCGTAGACGGGCTCGCCGCCGGCCGCGAAAGTCCCGAAGGCGACCATCGCCGCGAGTACGCCCGATAGGATATGTGCCGTATGCTTCTTCATACCATTATTGTAAACAAAAGACGCCTGCCTTGTATAGCGGGCGGGTGTCGCGTCTTTTACAAAAGGGTTACGCGGGCGCTACCGGAGCTTCGTCCAGTGCGCATAGAGTTTCGTCGTCTTTGCAAGCAATACCTTTGTCGTGGATTTGATCTTCGTGCCGCCCTTCTTGGCCGTGTACCAGCCCGCGAATTTGTAGCCCTTCTTCGTCGGCGTCGGCAGCGTGCCGTATTTCTTGCCGTTTTTCACGTCCTTGCTCTTGACGTCCACCTTGCCGCCGGCGGGGTCGAATTTCACGGTCTGGTCGATGTCCGCCCAGCGCGCGTAGAGCGTGTGCGCCGACGCCTTCGTGACCACCGTGTCCGTCGTCACCTGCTTGCCGCCGGTCTTCGACGTGTACCAGCCGACGAACGCGTAGTCCGCGCGCTTCGGCGACGAGGGGAATTCATAGGGCTCGCCGACGGTCAGGTTTTTCTTCGTCGACTTCACGCCGGAAACCTTGCCCCCGTTCATGTCGAAGGTGACGGCGACGCGGACGAGCGGCTTGCCAACGCTGTCGTCCGGCAACGGCACGACGATGCCGCCGGCGGTCGACGCTTGCGAAACATCCGCCGCGGTCGGCGCGCGCGAGGCGCTGGCGGGCGCAGTCGGCAAGGATGTGAGGAGTGTGGCGGGTGCAGTCGGAAGCGCAGTCAGAGAAATTGCCACCGGCGCATACGCCGTCAGCAGCGTCGCGGAAATCCCTACGAGACCCGCGCCTTCGATGGCCGCCTTCCGCACATTGCCATAGTTTGTGTACGTCGTGATTGCGGACTGCGCGTCCGATCGGGCCGTCTGCGCAGCCGCATAGGCATCCGCGGCATCTTCCGCCGCGTCCGTAGCCCCATCGTAGGCATCCGACATATTCCCGTACAAATCTGTTGCCGTATTATATTTGTCCTGCACATCCTCGTAGGCCGCTTCCGCGTCAGCCAAGGTCGTATAAGCCTTTGCGGCGAGTTTTGCATCATACGCGGAAGCCGCGCTGTCGTAGGCGGCTTTCGCGGCCGCATAGAGCCCTGCGGCCGTGTCGTAGGCGGTCTTCTTTGTGTCGAAAGATTCCTTCGCCGACGCATACATCGACAGTTTGCTTGCGGATCCGGTTTCATACGTCGCTTTTGCGGAATCCGCATCCGACTTGTATCCATCGAAGGTGGCCTTGTTGGCACTGTTCACCTTGTAGGTCGCCGTCACCGTGACCGGCAGCTGCGCGATGGATGACGGCAGCGTGATTTTCGCCGAGGATGAACTCGTGGCGCTCGTCAGCGTGCCTCCGGTGGTCGTCCAGGTATCAAAAGCATACCCCGTCGGGGCCGCCGTGGATGAAAGATTCACAGCGGTGCCTACCGCATAGGGCTCGCCCGCGAACGAATGCGGCGAACGGTAAGCGCCGTTCACGATATACAGCGAACGGGACGATTGCACAGCCGCGCCCGCGTTGACAAGACCCGCGCCGTAGTAGTAGGAATAGGGGGAGCTCCCATCGTAGTCTGTGGGCACCGGAAGCGATGCCGCCGGCGTGGCCGTCCCGTACAAAATGGTCGTACACTGCGTCCAAGTCAGATTCGGATTTGCCGCAAGCATGAGCGCGAGGACGCCCGAGACGAACGGCGTCGCCATCGACGTGCCGGACATCGTGGTGTAGCTTCCCTTCAACACAGGATAGGTGCTGTAAATGTTGTCGCCCGGCGCCGCGATGTCCTTGGCTGGCCCGTAGTCTGAAAAGTACACACGCGTATTCGTGGACGTCGTCGCCGTCACGGAAATCGCATCGCTATAGTCGGACGGCCAACTCGAATCCGTATAGATGCCGCCGTTTCCGTTGCCCGCCGCACAGACGCACATCACATTCACGGCCTTCGCAGCTGTAATGGCATCGGCAACAGTCGAATCGTTGTCGCTTTCGGCGTAGCCGCCGAGGCTCATATTGACCACACGGCAACCCTGTGACACGGCATACTCTATGCCTTCCACGAGTTCCGACGTATAGGTGAAATACTCGACAATCGTGTAAGTACCGCTCGTATATGAAGTTCGCTGGATGACGCCATCGTTGTTGTAATCCGTCCAGTGGAAAACCTTCACCGGCACGATTTCCGCGTAGCCGCCCGCGACGCCCGCGACGCCCCGTCCGTTGTTGCGCGTCGCCGCGACGATGCCCGCGACGTGCGTCCCATGTCCCAGATCGTCCGTGATATTCGTCGCCGACGGCACCACGCCCGGATGCAAACTTGCCGCAGAAGATGGCCACGCCACCGCGCTCAAATCCACAGCGGAATCGTTTGCCAACGTATTGAACGCCGTCCCCGCCGCGATGCTGCCCTTGAGGTCGGGATGCGAAATATCCACGCCCGAGTCAAGCACGGCCACGCGGATTTTCGCCTCTGGTTCCGGCACGAGGCTCCACGCCGCCGGCACGTTGGCCGTCGCGGCCGGTTGCAGAGCCCACTGGCTCGAATAATAGGTGTCGTTCACGGGATTTTCCGCCGGATAGTACCGGTAGTTCGGCTGCGCGATCAGCACGTCCGGGTCGCCTTTGTACCGTTCGATGGCTTCGCCGAGGCTTTCGTCCGCAGGGGTTTCGACGACGACGAGCTTTTCGTCCTCGGCGAGGACGTCCTCGTTGACGTCGGCGATTTCGTGCGTTTCCTCGACGACGGCCTCTTCGTCCGCGTCTTCGCGCAGGACCAAGAGGACTTTGCCGGGCTGGACGCCGCCCTCCTCTTCAAGGGCGTCGATGGCGGCGGCGGTTTCGAGTTGGTCCGCAGTGAGGGATTCCGGTTCGCTGGATTCAATAATGGCATCCTCCGCGTACGCAACCGGCAGGGAAGACAGCGTGAATATGAGGCACAGTACGAGCCCCCCGACAATCGTATTCCGAAAAAACCTCTTCACTTTCATTCTATTTATTATACCACGTTCCAATGCGCGTATATCGTGGTATTTTTTGTTATTTTCACGGTCGCCCCGGGCAGGATCTGCTTGCCGCCCGAAGCCTTCGTCCACCAGCCCGCAAACGTGCAGCCCGCGAGCACGGGGTCGGCCGGCATCGCGTAGACGGCGTCGTACGTCTCGGGCAGGGCCACCGACGGCGCGGCCGCCACGGTTCCGTCCGGATAGGCGACGCCGACCGAGCCGCCGGCGGCGTCCCACGTCACCGTATACGTCTTCGGCGTCCAGTGCGCGTACAGCTTGAACGAACTCTTCTCCGACTTCACCTTCGACGACTTCGTGACCTTCGAGCCGCCGTCCTTCGACGTGTACCAGCCGTCAAACGTGTACCCCTTGCGCGTCGTCTTCGGCAGCTTGCCGTATTTTTTGCCGAACTTCACGTTTTTCGACGACTTCACGGCCTTGCCGCCGTTCGCCGAAAACCGCACCGTCTTGTCGATCGTCGTCCAGTGCGCGTACAGCGTGTGGTTCTTCGCGATGGCCAACTTCGAGGACACCTTCGTCCCGCCGGATTTCTTCGTGAACCAGCCGACAAACGCGTACCCGCCTCGCGCCGCCTTCGGCGCCTTGTAGCTCGCGCCCATCTTCACCTTTTTCGACGCGCTCCCGTCCAGCTGCCCGCCGTTCGCGTCAAACTTCACCTTGTAGCTCTTCGCCTTCCACCGCGCGTAGAAGATGACGTTGCCCGAAGCGCGCGCTTCGGCGTCGATTTTCTCGCCGCCGCTCGGCGCCGTATACCAACCCTGGAAGCTAGAGCCCGCCCGCGACGTCTCGGGCAGGAATCCCACGCGCCCGCCGAAGCGAAGGGCCTGGGCGGGCACGGCGCTGCCGCCCTGCGCGTCCCACGTCACCGTGACCGCCTGCTGCACATAAGCCACGGCCGCGCCCGCGTTCACGAGCCCGTAGCCGAAATAATTGTCCCGCCCCGGCGTCCCGAGATCCGTCGCCGTCGCTTCAAGCGCCGCGCGCACACTCGCTCCGTCAAGGTCGCTGTTTGCCGCGAGCATCAGCGCGGCCACACCCGAAACAAACGGCGC
>JAISTF010000181.1 GCA_031272745.1 Eubacteriales Family XIII. Incertae Sedis bacterium | reverse complement strand
CAGACGGCGGCCGCGACCAATATCAACGAGATTTACAACACCAAGTCGTTCCTGCTGCCGTTCACGGGCGGCGAGGGCGCGATGAAGTTCGTGGTCCTCGGCATCGTCCTCGTCGGCGCCGGCCTCTGCCTCCTGGTAGCCTTCCGGCGCCGCAAAGGCACGCACAGCGCCTGAGGGCAAAATTTGTTATTGAAAAAGCGCCCATAAGAAGAAAACCCACGGCTGCGCGCCGTGGGTTTTCATTTGCACGAGAGGGATTATCATGGTATAATCATCCCATGAAAGGAGTCGTGAAATGCCAAAGATCATCCCTATCAAAGATTTGAAGGACACGGCGCAGGTCTCGTCGATGGTTCGTGAATCGGCGGGCCCCGTCTATGTGACAAAAAACGGCTATGAGGATATGGTCCTCTTGAGTACGGAAGAATACGATCGGCTGTTGTATACGATGGATATGCTGGAAAAGCTGGCTGAAGGCGAGCGGGCAATCCGTCGCGGCGAGACCGTCGATGCCTTTAAGTCGGTTGCGGCAATCCGGCGCCGGTACGACCTATGACATACAAAGTGACACAATCCGTGCCGGCGGATCTCGATTTGGACGGCATTGTGTTCTATATCGTAGGGCAACTGAAAAACCCGAAAGCGGCCAAAGAATTGCTCGGCGAGTACGAGGAACGTCTGAAGAATTTGCGAACGTCGCCCAAACTGTATCGGCTGTCCCGCTTTGAGAGGCTTGCCCGGATGGGGTATCGCGTGTTTCCCTTTGGCAACTATCTCGGGTTTTACACAATCGATGAAGCAGAGAAAGAAGTTTTCATCGTCCGTCTGTTCCATCAACGGCAGGACTATGAGGCCTATTTCTAACAGGAAGGTCTTCATCGCTGCGGCGCTGGCGCTGATCCTCGGGGGGGCGGCGGTCTTTGCGTTCCCGTGGGTGTCCTCGTGGTGGAACGCGCGGCAGTCGGCGGAGATGGTCGCGCAGTACGAGGCGGCGGGCGCGCGGCTCTCGGCGGCGGATGTGGATGAGCAGTTCGAGCTCGCGCGCGCGTACAACGAAAAGGTCAGCGGCCTCGCGCCGTACGACCCGTTCACGCAGAAGGAGCCCGTGCCGTTCCCCGAGTACAACGACATCCTCATGGCGGACGCGAGCGGCGTGATGGCCTCGCTCGAAGTGCCCGCGATCGGCCTGACGCTGCCCGTCTACCACGGCGTCGCGGACGCGGCGCTCGAACGCGGCGCGGGGCATATGCCGACGACGGCGCTCCCCGTGGGCGGCGCGGGTACGCACTGCGTCATCGTCGGGCACAACGGCCTGCCGTCGCGGGAGCTGTTCACCCATCTCGACAAGCTCGAGGTCGGTGACGGCTTCATCCTGCATGTGCTCGGCCGTTCGCTCGGCTACCGCGTCGAGACAATCTTCGTCACGGAGCCCGAGGAGACGAAGCCGCTGCTGCCCGTGGTCGGCGTGGATTACTGCTCGCTCGTGACATGCACGCCGTACGGCATCAATTCGCACCGCCTGATCCTGCGCGGGCTGCGCGACGACTCCGTGATTACGGAGCAGATCGCGGACCGGCGCGGGCCATTCGCGGGCGGCCTCACCGCGCTGCAGCGGGCGGGCCTCATCGCGGCGGCGGCGGTCGCGGCCGCGCTCGCGCTCGTATGGTTCTTCACGCGCAGACGCAAGCAGACGCAGGCGCAGACGCGGACGCCGGAAAGCGGGGCGCCCGATGCGTAGCCGCGTGCTCTTCATCGCCATCATCGCGGTCGGCGCGTTGCTCGTGTCGTGGCCGTTCATCTCCAACTGGCAGTTCACGAAACAGGCGGACGAACTGCTCGCCGCCTACGACAGCAGGGTGCAGGCCATGCCCGAGCAGCAGCGCTCCGACGAACTCGAACGCGCCCGCGCCTACAACGACAACCTCAGCGGCCTCGTCGTCGAAGACCCCTTCGTCGCGGGCAGCGGCATCGCCTACCCGACGGGCTACGACAACGTGCTGAACACGGACGGCAACGGCCTCATGGGCCACCTCGAAATCCCCGCGCTCAGCCTCTCCCTGCCGATCTACCACGGCGCGGACGACGCCGTGCTCGAAAAGGGCGTCGGCCACATCGCGACGACCGCGCTCCCCGTCGGCGGCGCCGGCACCCATTGCGTGCTCGCGGCCCATCGCGGCCTGCCCGGCAAGGAGCTGTTCACGAACGTCGACAAGCTCGTCGCCGGCGACGTCTTCCTGCTGCGCGTCCTCGGCGAAACGTTCGCCTACCGCATCGACCAAATCTCCGTCGTCGAGCCCGAAGCCTTGGTCGACATCCTGCCCGAGCCCGGCGCGGACCTCTGCACCCTCGTGACCTGCACCCCGCTCAACATCAACTCCCACCGCCTCGTCATCCGCGGCGTACGCACGGAATACATCGAAGGCGCCCCCCTTCCCGCCTCACCGAATAACGGCGCCCGGCGGGCCCTCTCGGCCTACGAGAAACAGCTGCTCCTCGCGCTGTGCATCGGCGTCGCCGCTATCGCCGCCGCGCTGCTCGTCACCCGCGCGGCATTGCGCCGAAGGCAGCATCCATAGCCGATTCGAAAGGGATTCTTTGAAAATCAAATTGCTACAGCGAAAGTTGCAGGATTTCCCCGAAAATCATCAAATAATGATACTTTCGCTGTAGTAAATTGACAGAGGCCGCGTCGGGCGGAAAGCCATGTTTTTTTATAGATTCCGCTGAATGAAAAAACATGGTTCAACCCATTATTTCTGAAGAATATCCTTGAAACGCGTTGAAAAATATGCAATAATGGGGTGAAACGAGATGCCTTTGTATGAAAAATGCGGGTTTTCGTTTCAGCGGAAAGTCATATTTTTTCATAGATTCCGCTGAAACGACGGAAAGGAGCGCAGGATGGTCGGCCGTGTGGAGGAACAGAGAATCCTGAAATTGTGTCACGATTCCGGACGCTCGGAGTTTGTCGCGCTATACGGAAGGCGGCGCGTGGGGAAGACGTTTCTTGTGAAAGAGATGTTCGGCGGCGACTTTGCGTTTTACGCGACGGGAATCCTTGATGGGGAATCTTCTGCGGCGGTCCAGCTCGAAAATTTCAATGCGGAAATCGCAAACTATGGCGGGGCGGATCTTCCGCCGGCGGCGAACTGGCGCGAAGCGTTCGTGAATCTGAACAAGCTCATCGAACGCGCGCCAAAGGGCCGGAAGAAGGTGGTCTTCCTCGATGAAGTGCCCTGGATGGCCACGCCGAACTCGGGGTTTCTCGCGGCGCTGGACTATTTCTGGAACAGGTGGGCATCTTCCCGCAAGGACGTGCTGCTCATTGTTTGCGGATCGGCGTCTTCGTGGATCGTGGAGAACATCATCGACAACACGGGCGGGCTTCACAACCGCTTGACCCGGCAGATTGCGCTGCCCCCGTTCACGCTCGCGGAATGCGAGGTCTATTGCAGAGAACTGGGCCACGCGATGACGCGCTATCAGATGACCGAGGCGTATATGATCTTCGGTGGCATTCCATACTATCTGAGTCTCATGGACCCGAAATTTGACTTGTACCAAAACATTGATCGAATGTATTTTGTGAAAAACGCGCCGCTACGGGACGAGTACGAAAACCTGTTTCGCGCACTCTTCCGGAATTCGGAGAACTATATCCGCATCGTGGAGGCGCTGGCGACAAAAGTCAGGGGTTTGACCCGCGATGAAATCGTCCGCGAAACGGGGTTGTCGGACGGAGGCAGCGTCACGAAGTGCCTGAAAAACCTTGAGCAGAGCGGATTTTTACGGGCGTACCTCGCTTTCGGGAAAAAAAGCAAGGATCGGATGTATCAGCTCGTCGACGGGTTTACGTTGTTTCACATCCGGTTCCACGAAGGGCGCGCGTCGTGGGAAGAGGATTTTTGGATCAAATACAGCGCGACGCCCGCGCACAAGGCGTGGAGCGGCTATGCCTTTGAGCAGGTCTGCCTGCTCCACCTGCCGCAGATCAAGCGGAAGCTCGGCATCTCGGGCGTGCTGACAGCTGCGTATTCATGGCGCAGCCAAACCTCCGATCAGGGCGCGCAGATCGACCTCGTGCTCGACAGAAGCGACAGGGTGATCAATCTGTGCGAAATCAAATTCTCTTCCTATGAATATGAGATCGACAAAAGCTACAGCGCGCGGCTGCGCGAGCGGGCGTCGGCTTTTATCTCGGAGACGAAGACGCGCAAGGCCGTGCGCACGACGTTCATCACGACCTACGGGCTGAAACGCAACGCGTATGCCGCGGAATACCCGGCGGAAGTCGTGATGGAGGATTTGTTTGAGCAATAGGCGGGCGTGTAGCCCCGCGCGTCACCCGCGCGGCATTGCGAAAAAAGCAGCAATAATGCACAATTTTATGTATTGACGCACAGCGTCTTGCTCCTTTATCATCGAAGTTATGATAAGATGGACTTTGGTTGAGATTGCGGAGGGAGACTATGGGATTCAAATCGGACATTGAGATTGCGCAGGCGGCTTCCATACGGCCGATTACGGAGATTGCGGCGGCGTTGGGCGTGGACGACCGCTACGTCGAGCAGTACGGCAGGTACAAGGCGAAGATCGACTACAACCTGATGAAAGACCTGGCGAAGAAGCGGGACGGCAAGCTCGTGCTCGTGACGGCCATCACGCCGACGCCCGCGGGCGAGGGCAAGACGACGACGACGGTGGGGCTCGCGGACGGGCTGCGCAAGATCGGCAAGAAGAGCGTCGTCGCGCTCAGGGAGCCGTCGCTGGGGCCGGTGTTCGGCGTCAAGGGCGGCGCGGCCGGCGGCGGCTACGCGCAGGTCGTGCCGATGGAAGACATCAATCTGCATTTCACGGGCGACTTCCACGCGATCGGCGCGGCCAACAATCTGCTCGCGGCGATGCTCGACAACCACATCCATCAGGGCAACGCGCTCGGCGTCGACACGCGGCGCATCACCTGGCGGCGCTGCGTCGATATGAACGACCGGCAGCTGCGCTTCGTCGTGGACGGGCTCGGCGGCAAGGCCAACGGGGTGCCGCGCGAGGACGGCTTCGACATCACGGTGGCGTCGGAGATCATGGCGGTGCTGTGCTTGTCGCGGGACATCGCGGATTTGAAGGCGCGGTTGGGCCGCATTATTGTGGCCTATTCTTTGGAAGGGAAACCGGTCACGGCAAAGGACCTGAAGGCGCAGGGCGCGATGGCGGCGCTGCTGAAAGACGCGCTGAAGCCCAACCTCGTGCAGACGCTTGAGGGGACGCCGGCGTTCATCCACGGCGGGCCGTTT
>JAISTF010000179.1 GCA_031272745.1 Eubacteriales Family XIII. Incertae Sedis bacterium | reverse complement strand
AAGACGGCGTCGTGATCGAGGAGTGACGCCGTATGAATATGTAGTACGCCGCCCCTTCTGTTTTATGGTATACTTTCCTCAACAACCATCATTGCATGATTTCAATTGAGGGAGATTTTCATGGGCAGACACGGTACGATCGCGGGGCGCAAGGCCGCGCAGGACAGCAAACGGGCGGCGATATTCACGAAGTACGCGCGCGCCATCATGGTCGCGGCAAAGGCGGGGCCCGACCCTGCCTACAACGCGTCGCTGCGCACGGCCATCGACAAGGCGAAGTCCATCAGCATGCCGAAGGACAAGATCGAGCAGGCGGTGAAGAAGGGCAGCGGCCAGATCGAAGGCGAGTCGTACGAAGAGGCGCGGTTCGAGGGCTACGGGCCTTCGGGCGTCGCGGTCATCGTCGACGTGCTGACGGACAATATGAACCGCACGACGAGCGCCGTCAAGCACACGTTTGACCGGTTCGGCGGCAATATGGGCGCGCCGGGCTGCGTGTCGTATATGTTTGAGCGGAAGGGCGTCATTCTCGTGGAGAAGGCCAAGGCCGACGAGGACACGCTGATGGAAGCGGGGCTCGACGCGGGGCTCGAGGACATCCTCGACGCGGAGGAGTATTGGGAGATCCGCACGGGCGCGGACAATTTGACGGCGGTGGTGGACGCGCTGATCGCGGCGGGCATCGAGCCCGACGAGGCGGACGTGGACTTCATCCCGAACATGGAGACCGAGCCGAAGGACGACCACGCGGCGAAGTCGCTGGGCAAGATGATCGACACGTTCGAGGACAACGACGACGTGCAGAAAGTCTATACAAATTGTTCGGTTGACCTCGGCGCGGAATAGGCGTATATTTTCAGTAACGGGAACCACCTGGGACGTACGAGAAGGTTGTTTGTAAATATCCAACATTGAGTACACGGGACGCCGGGTCAAGTGCGTGGCTGTCGGGCCGGCTCCGATCGGATGGCAAAAGCGCGCTGCAGGCAACCCACCTAACGTTGTTAGGGTACTTGACAGCAACCGAACCGGCGCCCCGGGGGTTCTTTTTTAGAGCGGTTTCCCCGCTCGCAGGCGGCAAAAGGGCAAGCAAGTGAGAAAAGGCGGATTGACAAAACTGGCACTCGGGATCGTCGGCGTGGTTGCGTTCGGCATCGCGACGATCGTCTGCGCGGGCGTCAGCGGTTTCACGGACAGCGACGCGGCGGTGAACGTCGGCGCGGCCTGTCTGCTGGCGTGGGTCGTCTTCCTCGTCGTGCTCATCGTCGGCGCGTTCGAGTGGCGGCTGCTCCAGCGCCTCGGGCGGTATTCGGCGCTGCTGTCGGACAAGGCAAACGTGCTGCGCATCGAGGATCTTGCGGCGCAGGCCGGCGTCTCGGCGGCGCGTGTGCGCAGGGACATGAAAGTGCTTCAGGACAAGCGCCTGCATTTCGACATCTATATGGATGCGCGGCAGACGTCCGTGCTGAAGGGCGCCGAGGCATACAAGCAATATCTCGAAACCGAGCGGCGGCGCGCGGAGCAGATGCAGGAAGAGGAAGCGCGCAAACAGCGGATGAACGATCCCGCGACCGCGCCGCTCGAAACCTTCCGCGCCGAATGCGGCGCGGCCATCGAAAAAATCCGCGCGGCCAACATCCTGCTCCCGGGCGCGGAGATCAGCGCGCGGCTCTCGAAGCTCGAAACGACGATGAAGCGCATCTTCGCGCAAATCGAAAAGCAGCCGGAGCGCCTTCCGGAGACGCGCCGCCTCATGAACTACCATTTGCCGACGACGCTGAAACTCGTCGAGAAATACTGCCAGTACGACGGGCTCGAATTTCAACCGGACAATGTGAAGAAAGCGAAACAGGAAATCGAAACGGCGCTCGACACGGCGGATTTGGCCTTTACGAATCTCTTGGAACAGTTATTCCATGAAGATACGCTCGACGTCACGACGGACGCCGAGGTGCTGAAGCAGATGCTCGAACAGGAAGGACTGACGGGCAGGTTTGCGGAAAAAGGAGAGAACCGATGAGCGAAGAAATGAAACAGGATGAAGGGTTGCAGTCGGCGCCCGTGCTGACGCTGACGCCGCAGGAGGCACCCGTGCTGACGCTCGGGGACGTGCCGGAGCCCGAGGCGCCGGTCGTGCCCGTGAAGGAGTACGCGGTCACGTTGACGGAGAACACGCCGCTGACGCCCGAGGAGCAAAAGCAGGTGGATGATTTCGCGGGGCAGATCGATCTGCACGACTCGTCGATCATCCTCAGCTACGGCGCGGGCGCGCAGAGCAAGATGGGGCAGTTTTCGCAGGCGGCGCTCGACGGCGTGCGCGCGAAGGATATGGGCGAAGTCGGCGGGCTGCTCTCGGGCCTCGTCACGCAGCTGAAGAGCTTCGACGTCTCGGAATCGAAGGGCGGCGGGCTGTTCGGGCTGTTCAAGAAGGGCGCCAACAAGGCGACGTCGCTGAAGGCGCGGTATTCGAGCGTGGAGAAAAACGTCGGCGAAATCACGGAAGCGCTTGAAAAGCATCAGATCACGCTGTTCAAGGACGTGGCGCTGCTCGACAAGATGTACGACCAAAACCTCGTCTACTTCAAGGAGTTGACGATGTACATCCTCGCGGGCAAGAAGAAACTCGCCGAGGTCGAGGCCACGGAGCTGCCGGCGCTGCGCGAAAAGGCGCAGCAGAGCGGGCTGCCCGAGGACGCGCAGGCGGCGAACGATCTCGCGAACCAGTGCGACCGCTTCTCGAAAAAGCTGCACGACCTTGAGCTGACGCGCACGATCTCGATTCAGATGGCGCCGCAGATTCGGCTGATTCAAAACAACGACACGCTGATGAGCGAGAAGATTCAGTCGACGCTGACAAACACGATCCCGCTGTGGAAGAGCCAGATGGTGCTCGCGCTCGGCGTCGAGCATTCCAACGCGGCCGCGAAGGCGCAGCAGGAAGTCTCGGAGATGACAAACGAGCTGCTGAAGAAAAACTCGGAGCAGCTCAAAGTCGCGACGATCACGACGGCGAAGGAGAGCGAGCGCGGCATCGTGGACATCGAGACGCTGCAGCTCACAAACAAAAACCTCATCGAATCGCTCGACGAGGTCGTGCGCATCCAGACGGAAGGCCGCGAAAAGCGCGCCGCCGCCGAGGTGGAGCTCGCGCGCATCGAGGGCGAGCTGAAGACGAAGCTGCTCGAACTGCGCGGCTGACGCGGCGCATTTTATGCCAAATCGGTTTGGTTTTTTGAGAAAAGGTTTTACATTGTGCCTGAGATGTGTTAGTATAGTAGATGCTATACTTAAAACTGCATAGCAGACCCCATCCTTTTTTCGGGATGTGAGGGAAGCATTCGATCCCCCCCTATATTGTCGTCTGCTTCCCTCCTTTATTTCTATGATAGAATGAGTGCGCGAAAGGCGGGTGACCATGAACGCGGATTTTACAATAACCTTTTTGCTGGAGGACGGACGCCGGCTGTCCGGTTCGGCGGCGGCCGGAGAAGGGCTTTTGGCCGTGGCGCGGCGGCTCGGGGTGCCGATCGACGCGCCGTGCGGCGGCGGCGGGACGTGCGGGAAATGCCGCGTGACGCTCACGGACGGTTCGCTCGGCGGCGAGCGCGGGAAGCACATCGCGCAGGACGCGTACGACGCGGGGCAGCGGCTCGCGTGCCAGAGCGAGGTCTGCGCCGACGCGACGGTGTCGGTGCCGTCGTCGGCCTACGCCTACCAAAACAGGATCCGCGTCGCGGATTTTTCGTCGCTGGCGGCGCAGGCGTCGTTCGCGGCGCTGAAGGACGCCGTGACGCAGGGGGAATATGCGGAGACGCCGCGGTATCAGGCGCCGGCGCTCACGCTGACCGAACCGACGCTCGACGACCCGCAGGCGGACGCGGAGCGTCTCCTTGCGGCGGTACAGGCCGCGCTTGCGACCGGCGGCACGGCCTCCGAATCGTCCGCCCCCGTGACAATCACCCCGACCGCGCTGCGGGACCTGCCCCTCGCGCTCCGCGAAAACGACTTCCAAATCCATGTCCTTGCCGCAGGCGGCGTCGCAGAATCCAGCTGCATAGTCTACGCCGTCTCCCATAGCCCCCTGCGCCCCCTCGGCCTCTGCGTCGACATCGGCACGACCACCGTCTCCGCCGCCCTCGTCGACCTCGCCACACACGAATTTCTCGCGCTCGCCTCGGCGGGCAACGCCCAAATCCGCTATGGCGCCGACGTCATCGGCCGCCTGTTCGAAAGCGCCAAGCCCGGCGGCGTGGAGCGCCTGCGCGACGCCATCACGACCGAATGCCTCGTTCCGCTCGTCGAGACCCTTTGCACCGAGGCCGGTGCAACGCCGCCGCAAATCGTGCGCGCGGCCATTGCCGGCAACACGACGATGGAGCACCTCTTCCTCGGCGTCTACGGCAACCACATCCGCACGGAGCCCTACGTCCCCGCCTTTTTTGCGGCCCCGCCGCTGCGCGGATCGGACGTCGGCCTCGGCATCCATCCCGACGCGGATGTCGTCCTGGCGCCGAACATCGGCTCCTACGTCGGCGGCGACATCACGGCCGGCGTCTTTGCCTCGGGCATCGCGGCGAAGGAATCGTTCTCGCTCTTCATCGACCTCGGCACAAACGGCGAGCTCGTTTTCGGCAACCGGGACTTCCTCATGGCCTGCGCCTGCTCGGCGGGTCCGGCCTTCGAGGGCGGCGAGATCCGCTGCGGGATGCGCGCGACGGACGGCGCGATTACGAGCCTCACGATCGACGAGGCGACGCTCGCGCCTGATTATGAAGTCATCGGGGTGGCGGGGCAGAAGCCCGTCGGCATCTGCGGCAGCGGCCTCATCGACCTGATCAGCGAGCTCTTCCGTTGCGGCGTCATCGGTGCCAACGGAAAATTCCTGCGCGAGGACGCGCGCATCCGCACCGACGAATGGGGGCTGACGCGCTACGTCGTCTGCGAGGCGGACGCGTCCGGAACGGGCGAGGAAATCTACATCAACGACGCGGACATCGACAATTTCATCCGCGCGAAGGCGTCGATCTTCTCGGCCATCCGCACGATGCTGGGGTCGATGGATATGGCGTTGGACGTCGTTGAGGACATCTACCTCGCGGGCGGCATCGGATCGGGCATCGGCGTGGAGAAGGCGATCGGCATCGGCATGCTGCCGGACCTGCCGCCCGAGCGCTACCACTACATCGGCAACACGTCGCTGGCGGGCGCCTACGGGATGCTCGTCTCCGGCGCGGCGGCGGCGCGCGTGGCGGAGATTGCGGGCGGCATGACTTACATTGAGCTGTCGGCCTTCCCCGGCTACATGGACGAATTCATCGCGGCGTGCTTCCTGCCCCACACCGACGCGTCGCTGTTCACCGGAGGCGCTTCTGCATGAAGGGCCAAATGACGGAGACGCCGCTGCGCCACTATATGGGGCTGTACCGCGGGAGCGACCCCGCGGAGATTTCCGCGCGCACGGGGGTGGCGTGGGACGCGGGGCGCTCGGCGTTTTCGCTGCGTTTGATGGGGGCGGCGTATGAGATCGGGTTTCCGGAGTTTTCGCGCGGCGTGCTCGGGAATGCCTACGAAGAAATCCTGATCATCCGCTACCTGCTCGAAGGGCGCTACGTCCGCGGCACGGGGCGGCAGCTCGCCTACGCGGAGATGCCCTGGGGGCCGGTCTATATGAAGAATTTCGGCGGGCGTGTGCTCGAGCGGCTTGTCGGCACATTCGGGCGCGATCCGTCGAGGCTGACGCGGGCGGTGACGCAGGCATCGGGGCTGCGTCATGAGGCGGCGGACGGCTGCGACGTCGGCTACCGCATGGAGTTCCTTGGCTCGGGGGAGCAGATGGGCCTCTGGCTCTCCGTACTGCTCTGGGAAGGCGACGAGGAGTTCCCCGCCTCGGCGCAGGTTCTCTTCGACGAGGGCTTCCGCTACGCCTTCTCCGCCGAAGACATCGCCGTGGTCGGCGACGTGCTGATTTCGCGCTTGAAGGGGGCCTTGGTGGTCGTATGAGAATCAGTGCGGATATGCTCCGGCGGGGGCTGGAGGAACTGGGGGTGGCGGTGACCGTGTTCGGGAACGTGGACGGGGGGCTTTCCCTGTCGCGGGTGCTTTTCGCGGGGACGGGCGACGTGTTTGAGGACGGGGCCGTGTATTTGATTGAGGGGGCGGAGAGGCCGGGGGACGGCGGCGTTATTCCGAAAAAAACGGGCAAGGGCGACGGGGCGGCGCGGCGGGAAGGCAAGATT
>JAISTF010000175.1 GCA_031272745.1 Eubacteriales Family XIII. Incertae Sedis bacterium | reverse complement strand
ATCGCGATGGGCGGCAACGTGCGCGTCGGCATGGAAGACAACGTGCTGTACAAGAAGGGCGTCATCGCGGAGAACAACATGGTCTTCGTGGCGCGCGCCAAGCGCATCATCGAGGAATTCGGAGCCGAGGTCGCGACGCCGGACGAGGCACGCGAGATTCTCGGACTGAAAAAATAACAGGAGAACCGTATGAACGCAAAGGATCTCTTGCTCACGCGTCGCAGCGTGCGCAAATTCAAGGACAAGCCGGTTCCGGACCACGTCCTTGAGAAAGTCCTGGAGATGGCGACATACGCGCCGACGGGCATGGGGCGCCAGGCGCCCCAGCTCGTCGTGGTGAAGGATCCGCTCATCCAGGCGCAGCTTCGCAAGATGAACGCGAAGATCATGGAGAAGGACATCGATCCCTACTACGGCGCGCCGTTGATTGTGCTGGCGCTGTCCCCGAACGATGTGCAGACCTATGTGGAGGACGGCGCCTGCGTGCTGACCTATCTGATGCTCGCGGCCCACGAGGAAGGTCTCGCGACCGTCTGGGTGCACCGCGAACGCCAGATGTTCGCTTCGCCGGAAGGCAAGGCGCTGCTCGCGAAATGGGGCATTCCCGACAAATTCGAGGGCATCGGATCCGTCGCGCTCGGCTATGCGGACGGCGACTACCCGAAAGCCGCGCCGCGCCGCGAGGACTACGTCATCACGGTGTAGGGGCTGCATCCCTGAAGTGTAGGGGCGGGGCTTGCCCCGCCCGAACAAAGGAGAATCGTATTCTATGAGAAACAAGATACTGACCGCCGCGGAAGCGGTGGCGCCCATCGGTGACGGCGCATCGGTGATGGTCGGCGGCTTCATGGCCTGCGGATCGCCCGAAGTGCTGATCGATGCGCTCGTCGAAAAAGGCCCGAAAAACCTGACCGTGATCGGCAACGACGCGGGCTGGGGCGGCAAATTCGAGCGCGGCATCGGCAAGCTGATCCACGCGGGGCTCGTGAAGACCCTCATCGCATCGCACGTCGGGCTCAACCCCGAGGTCGCGGCGCGCATGAACACGGACGTCGAGGCCGACAAACTCGAATGCATCCTCGTGCCGCAGGGCACGCTGGCCGAGCGCGTGCGCGTCGGCGGCTACGGGCTCGGCGGCTTCCTGACGCCCACGGGCGTCGGCACGATCGTCGAGACGGACCAGAGCTACGCAAGCGGCGAGCCGAAGCGCGTCATCGAATTCAACGGGAAGAAATACCTGCTCGAAGAGCCGCTGCGTGCGGACTTCGCGCTCGTGCGCGGCAGCAAGGTCGACAAATTCGGCAACGTGTATTTCCACGGCACGACGGTCAATTTCAACCCGCTGATGGCGATGGCCGCAGACCACGTCATCGTCGGCGCCGTCGAAATCGTGGAGACGGGGACGCTGGACCCCAACGCCATCGGCGTGTCGGGCGTGCTCGTGGATTCGATCGTAGGAGGTGAGCAGCCATGGCCGATTCAGTAAAGAAAGACACCCGCGACCCGAAGGTCATCATCGCCACGCGCGCGGCGCAGGAGATGCAGGACGGCTACGTCGTGAACCTCGGCATCGGCCTGCCGGTGCTCGTCGCCAACTACCTGCCGGAAGGCGTCGAAGTCTTCCTGCAGTCCGAGAACGGCATGATGGGCATGGGGCCGGCGCCCGAAAAGGGCAGCGAGGACATCGACGTGACGAACGCGGGCGGCACCTGCGTGACGATGGAGCCGTTTGCGATGTGCTTTGACAGCTCGTATTCGTTCGGCCTCATCCGCGGCGGCCACGTCGACGCGACCGTGCTCGGCGCGCTCGAAGTCGACTGCAAGGGCAACATCGCCAACTGGATCGTGCCCGGCAAGCTCGTCCCCGGCATGGGCGGCGCGATGGACCTCGTCGTCGGCGCCAACAAGGTCATCGTCGGCATGCTCCACACGCAGGTCGTGAAGGACAAGGAAACCGGCGAAGTGAAGCGCATCGACAAGAAGATCCTGAAGGAATGCTCGCTGCCGCTCACGGCGGTCGGCGTCGTTGACATGATCATCACGGAAATGGGCGTCATGGAACTGCGCCCCGAAGGCCTCGTGCTGACGGAGTTGCACCCCGACTACACGCTGGAAGACATCCTCACGGCGACCGACGCGGAGCTCATCGTCTCGCCGGATCTCAAACCGATGCCGATACCCGCCTGAACGTCTCGGGATCGTTTGCATTGACCAAATACTCGCCGGGCTCGCCGAACACGTCGGTCAGTCCGGCGAGGTCTATATAGGCGGTGTCGAGCCGCGCAAACACATCGGCGGCCCGCCGCTCCCCGGCCGAAAGCGCGTTCGAGATCGCGGGCAGCGCGGTCTTGCGCACACAGGAAAGCAGCGGTTCCGGGCGCTCCCGAAAGACAGGGCAGGCCGCATCATGTCCCTGCGCTTTTTTCAATAACCATGCCGGCAGTCCCGGCGGTATGCGCGGTGCGTCGCACGGCACAAACGAAACGTATTCATTTTTTGCGGTTTCCAAGCAGGCTTGCATCCCCGCGAGCGGGCCGTCGCCCGGGAACCGGTCCGGCACGACGGGCAGCCCGAGGAAGGCGTAGGCCTCCGGCCGGTTTGCGGAAATCAGTATTTCGTCAAACGCTATCGACGCCCGAAATTTCTCGACCGCATGCTCGATCAGGGTCATGCCGTCCAGCAAAAGCAGGGCTTTGTCCGTGCCCATGCGCCGACTCCGCCCGCCGGCCAGCACGACTGCCGTCGCAAGGCCGGCTTTGTTCAACATCGCTTCGCTGTTCATGGTATTATTATATACGAAAACAAACACGACAGGAGCATTGAATCGCATCATGGAATTGCAGTACGGGTTGGAATCCCCGATCGACGCACGAAAAACGGCGGCCTACGGGTTGCAGCATATGATTCTGTTCATCGCGAACAGCGCCATCATGCCGGTCATCATCGCGCAGAGCCTCGGGCTCGGGGCGCAGGCGGTGTCGGAGATGCTTCTGCGCACGCTCTTTTTGGACGGCGTGCTGTCGATCATCCAGGTGCGCTTCGGGCACCGGATGCCGATCATCGAAGGACCTTCGGGCATGTGGATGACCGTGTGGATCAACCTCGCGGCGCTGACGAGCGCGCTCGGCGGGGACCTGGCGGCGCTGCGCGGGAGCCTGCAGCTCGGGATGGTCATTTCGGGCGTCATCGTCATCCTGCTCGGGCTGTCCGGCATGATGAAATACGTGGCGAAGCTCTTCACGCCGCTCGTCGGCGGCGTGTTTCTGATCCTCATGCCGATCCAGCTCAGCCGCAGCATGATCCAGGGGATGCTGGGCACGGTGTTCGGGGCGGAGGCGCCGGACAAGCTGTCGTTTGCGGCGTTTTGGATCACGGTGATCGCGATGGTGCTGATCAACGTCTTCGCGACGCCGTTCCTCAAGAGCATCGCGATTTTGATCGGCGTGGCGATCGGCTGGGTGTTCGCGGTCTGCGTGGGCACGGCCGGCGGCGTGAGCCTGTCGCAGGCGGGCAGCTTCTTTGTGCTGCCGCAGCCGTTCGCGTGGGGCGCGCCTCAGCTGGACCCGGGCGTGCTGATCACCTGCATCGTCGGCTCCTTCCTGCTGTTTGCGAACGTCATCGCGGCTTTCGTCGGCACGGCGGACCTCGTGGGCATGGAATTCACGGACAAACGGCTGAACCGCGGCACGATGAGCTTCGGCGTTTCGACGCTGATGACGGGCGTGTTTCCGACGATCGGTTTCACGGTCTTCGTGACCTCGATGGGCATCATCCGCATGACGGGCGTCGCGACGCGCAAGCCGTTCTACGTCGGCTGCGCCATCATGATCGTCCTCGGCGTCATCCGGCCCGTCGGTCTCTTCTTCGCGGCGATCCCGCCGTCCGTCGGTTACGGCGCGCTGCTCGTCCTGTTCGCCGTGATCCTCAAACAGGGCGTCGACAGCTTGGTCCGCGAACACCTCACGGAGCGCAAAGGGCTCGCGCTCGGCATCTCGATGCTCGTGGGCACGGGCATCATGATGCAGCCGTTCACCATCTTCGAGCACCTGCCGCAGATCGCGGTGCCGTTTGTGTCCAACGGGCTGCTCGTCGGTACCTTCCTCGCCATCGTCTTGGAACAAATCCTGAAAGAGCGAAACGGGGCTCGCCAAAGCGGGGAAAATGTGGTATAATATTTTTTTGTGAGCAATCCAGACGGTCGCGCGGCGTTTTTCGCCGTGAGGAAAGTCCGGGCTCCGCAGAGCATGGGTGCCGGATAACGTCCGGCGCGGGCAACCGTAGGGAAAGTGCAACAGAAACACACCGCCGAAACAGGGGCTCCGGCCCGCTGTGGCAAGGGTGAAATGGTGCGGTAAGAGCGCACCGGCGTTCCCGGAGACGGGGCGGCCGTGTAAACCCCACCCGGAGCAAGGTCGATAGGGATGGCCCGGCGCCGCACGCCGGACGGCTGCTCGTCGTATCCCTTACAGGCGGACCGCAGGCGGACGGCGATTTCGCCCGTCCCGGAGGTCGCCGGAAACGGCGGCCCCAGATAGATGACCGTCGCCTGCCCGATCGGGCGGGACACAGAACCCGGCTTACGGGTTGCTCAC
>JAISTF010000126.1 GCA_031272745.1 Eubacteriales Family XIII. Incertae Sedis bacterium | reverse complement strand
TCCCGCTGCCCAACGACGAGATGAAGGGCCGCATCATCGGCCGCGAGGGGCGCAACATCCGCGCCATCGAGAGCATGACGGGCGTCGACCTCATCATCGACGACACGCCGGAGGCGGTCGTGCTGTCGGGCTTTGATCCGGTCAAACGCGAGGTTGCGCGCATGGCGCTCGAAAAGCTCATCGTCGACGGGCGCATCCATCCCTCGCGCATCGAGGAGATGGTGAACAAATCGGAGAAGGAAGTCGCAAACGTCATCAAGGAGGCGGGCGAGCAGGCGTGTTTCGACACGGGCGTCCACAACCTGCACCCCGAGCTGATCAAGCTGCTCGGCCGGCTGAAATACCGCACGTCGTACGGGCAGAACGTGCTGAAGCATTCCGTCGAGGTCTCGCTGCTCGCGGGGCTCATGGCAAGCGAGCTCGGCCTCGACCCGAAGCTCGCGCAGCGCGCGGGGCTGCTTCACGACATCGGCAAGGCCGTCGACCACGAGCGCGAAGGCACGCACGTCGACCTCGGCATGGAGCTGCTCGCGAAATACAAGGAGTCGCAGGCCGTCATCGACACGATGTGCACGCATCACGGCGACTACGAGGCGAAAAACCTCGAAGCCGTGCTGATCACGGCGGCCGACGCGCTGTCCGCGGCCCGGCCCGGCGCGCGCATGGAGACGCTCGAAACGTACATCAAGCGCCTGCAGCAGCTCGAGGAAATCGCGAACACGACGAAGGGCGTCGACCACAGCTACGCGATCCAGGCGGGGCGCGAGATCCGCATCATCGCCAAACCGGACGAGGTCAGCGACGCCGACATCGTGCTGCTGGCGCGGGAGATTTCCAAAAAGATCGAGAGCGAGATGGAGTACCCGGGGCAGATCAAGGTCAACGTGCTGCGGGAGACGCGCGCGGTGGATTACGCGAAATAATGAAGATTTACTTGGACAACTGCGCGACGACGCGCGTGTGTGAAGAGGCCGCGAAGGCGGTCTGGATCGCGATGACGGAGCGGTATGCAAACCCGTCCGCGCTGCACACGGCGGGGCAGGAGGCCGAGGCCGTGATGAAGCAGGCGCGGCGCCAGATCGCGCAGGCGCTGAGTTCCAAACCGGAAAACATCGTCTTCACGGGGAACGGCACGGAGGCGGACAACCTCGCGCTGTTCTCCGCGTTCTATGTGAAGCCGGGCACCATCGGCGGCGCCGGCGGCGCGTTCCGTCAGCGGTCGCTCGTCGTCTCGGCCATCGAGCACGCGGCCGTGTGGCGCACGGCGCGGCAGCTCGCGGACGAGGGCGTGCGCGTGGACGTCGTGCCCGTGCTCGGGCGCGGGTCGGAGTTTCCGGGCATGGTCGACCCGCGCGAGGTGCGGGCGCGGCTGAGTGAGAACGTGCATCTCGTGTCGGTGCTCCATGTGAACAACGAGATCGGGACGATCCAGCCCGTCGAGGACATCGCGCGCATCGTGCATACGTACGCGGAGGAGAAGGGCGTGCGCACGGCCTTCCATTCCGACTGCATCCAGTCGTTCGGGAAATTCCCGATCGACACGTTGCGCGGGGAGTTCCGCTACGTGGACTACCTTGCGCTGAGCGCGCACAAGATCCACGGGCCGAAGGGCGTGGGCGCCCTGTACGCGCGCAACCCCGAGCGCCTGCACCCGATGATTTTCGGCGGGGCGCAGGAGGGCGGCGTGCGCGGCGGCACGGAGAACGTGCCGGGTATCGCGGGCTTCGGTGCGGCCGCGAAGGCGATGACGGCGGATTACGTCGCGCACGCGAAGGCGGCCAACGGGTGCCGGCGCAAATTGCTCGAAGGCATCAAGGCGGAGATCCCCGACGTGCTGATCAACAGCCCCGAGGACGCGTCCGTGACGGGCAAGCCGGGGCTTTGCTCGCCGTATATTTTGAACGTGAGCTTTCTCGGCACGCGCGGGGAAGTGATTTTGCATGAGCTTGAGAAGAGCGGGATTTACGTCTCGACGGGCGCGGCGTGTTCGTCGATCGGCGGGCGGCAGAATGCCGCCCCTACGGGGGATGCCGGCCAGGAAAGCGTGGCGGCGGGACCGGCGGCTTCGCGCACGCTTGCGGCGATCGGGCTGTCCGCGAAGGAGGCCGAGGGCGCGATCCGCTTCGGTTTCAGCCGCGAGGGCTCCCCGAAGGAAATGGAATTCGTCGTCGACCGCCTGAAGCAGGCCGTGGCGCGGTACCGGCAGGTTGGATCATACCGTTAATATCGAACACGTCCTCATTGTCCGCTACGGCGAAGTGGCCCTCAAGGGCCGCAACAAACCCTATTTTGAAAAAAAGCTCCTCGCGCGCATCGGGGACGTCCTGCCCGAAGGGACGAGCGCCCGCGCCGACGGCGGACTCCTGCTCGTGACGGGCTACGACCCCGCGCGGGAAGACGCGCTCGCGCGGGCCATCCTGCGCATCTTCGGCGTCTCGACGGTCAGCAGGGCGTGGCGGCTGCGCTCGCGGGAGATGAAGGACATCTGCGCGGCGGCCGTGGGGTGGCTGGACCCGAGAATCCAGCAAGAGCGCGTATCCTTCAAAGTCTTCGGCAAGCGGGCGGACAAGACGTACCCGGTCACGTCGCCGGACCTCGCGGCGGCCGTCGGCGAGGCCATCCTCGAAGCCTTCGGCGAAGACCGCGTGCGCGTCGACGTGAACCGCCCCGACATCCGCCTCACCGTCCACCTGCGCCGAAACGACGTGCTGATCTTCGACGACGCGGAGAAGGGCTTCGGCGGTCTGCCGCCTGGCACGAACGGCAAGGGCCTCGTACTGCTCTCGGGCGGCATCGACAGCCCCGTCGCCGCGTGGCTGCTCGCGAAGCGCGGCATGCGGATTGAGGCCGTGCACTTCCACAGCTACCCCTATACGAGCAAGCGCGCCGAGGAGAAGGTGAAGGAGCTCGCGGAGATCCTCGCCGAATACACGCAGTCGCTGCGCGTCCACATCCTCAACCTGCTCCCTGCGCAGGAGGCGCTCGCGGCCGCCTGCCCCGAGAGCGAGATGACGATCCTCGTGCGCCGCATGATGATGCGCGCCGCCGAGCTCATCGCGCGCCGCGAAGGCTGCGCCTTCCTCATCACGGGCGAAAACCTCGGCCAGGTGGCCAGCCAGACCGCCGAGGCGCTCGCGGTCACGGACGCGTCCTCGGGCCTGCCCGTGCTGCGCCCGCTCATCGCGCTCGACAAGGTCGAGATCATCGAGCGTGCGCAGGAAATCGGCACCTACGAAAAATCCATCGAACCCTACGAGGACTGCTGCACGGTCTTTCTGCCGCGCCATCCCGTGACCAAGCCCCGCATCGAAGCCATCCTCGCCTCGGAAGCCAAACTGGGCGGCGCTGAAGTTATTGACAAAATCCTCGCGGAGGTCTTTGCAACGGAAGAGGTCTTTGAGGCGGGCTGAGATTTACCCGTCTCACGCACTGCCGTCCGGATGAACTCCCAGATCGCCACGGCCGGCAAGCCCGCTCTTGTATCTTTTTTCAAGTAAAGGCCACATGCCGAAAACCCTGCACGAAAAAAAATGCCACGAAACATTCCAATATATAGGAATATAGGTACAAATAGGGCCAA
>JAISTF010000107.1 GCA_031272745.1 Eubacteriales Family XIII. Incertae Sedis bacterium | reverse complement strand
CCGCGATGATGCAGTTCGCCGTCAGCGCCGTCAAAATGGCCTTGTTCTTCACCGGTTGTTTTTCCTTTTTTTCCACAAGGCTATACTACCACATATGCACCGGCGCCCGCAGACATACGCGCTCGTTTTGGAAACCGTGATTGCGCGCGGGACGTGGGACATCGGCCTCGGCGTGGCGCGGCGAAAAGCACAGGCAGGCTGCACGATTTTTCAAGTAAAGGCCACGATGAGGCCACCCAAAGCCGTTTCGACTGCGATAAATGGTAGTTGATGGAAGAAAAATGGCGAAAATCGACTGCCTTATGGCATCAGAGATATAAAATCCCACAAGGCTTTGGCCTAAACTTGAAAAAACGTGCACGATGCGCTCCTGTCAGTCAAAGCGCCTTTTCCATGAAGTAATCGTCCATCACGACGCCGTTGCCGATGGGGGAGAGGCGCTCGTCCACGACGGTGAAGCCTTTGTGCAGGTAGACCTCGATGGCCTGCGCGTTGCCTTTGTTGACATGGAGATGGACGCGGTCCTTTCCGGCGGCGCGGGCCTCGGCGTAGGTCCAGTCGAAGAGCGCCGACGAAAGGCCCTTGCCGCGCTCGCTCGCGAGCAGGTAGATCTTGCTGAGGAAGAGGTAGGGCTCCTGGATTTCGTAGGCCAGGTAGCCGACGGGGGTGGCGGCGGTAGTGTCCCTGCTGCGGCAGACAAAGAAATACCGCGCGCCGCCGGCAATCTCCTCGAGGATGTTCTCCCGCGAGTGGTAAAACTCCAGCATGATCTCCGTCTGCTCCGGACCGATGATCGGCGGGAAGACCTCGCGCCATATCCGGTGGGCGAGCCCGACGAGCGCATCCACGTCGGCGTCCGTTTCCATGGGACGGATCTGCACGTCATTCACGAAATCGGAATCCCTGTCCATACCCAAATGCGTCTCCTTCATGCTCTCACAATTTCTCCATCGGCGCGATGTCGAGCACGAGCTTTTTCCTGCCGACCCGCTCAAACATCACAGTCGCAAACTCCCCGTCGGCTTCAAGCACGAGCCCGTCGCCAAACGTCCGGTGCCGCACGCGGTCGCCCTTGGCCAGACCCGTCGCATGGGACGACGGAGCAACATCCTCGAAAAGCGCAACGGAAGCGTGCCGCCGCGCCCCCTGCGCCCGCGCCCCCGCCGGCCGCCCCGCCGACGTCCGGCGTCCGCGCATCCCGTCGTCGTACCAGGCGTCACGGTGCAAATACCCCGTCGTCTCGCGCCCGGGGCAGTCGCCGTCCTCGTCCAACGCCCCCTTGGCGACCTCGTGCAAAAACCGCGATTCGACCGTGTAGTCGCGGTTGCCGTACAGCGTCCGCTCCCGTGCGCGGATCAGGTAGAGCCGCCGCATCGCGCGCGTCATGCCGACATAGCAGAGCCTCCGCTCTTCCTCGACGCCGTCCGCCGACTCCGCGGCCCGCTGGTTCGGGAACAACCCCTCTTCCATGCCCGGCATGAACACGACCGGAAACTCCAACCCCTTCGCCGAGTGCAGCGTCATGCAGGTGATCGCATCCGCCGCGCGGTCGTGGTTGTCGATGTCGCTCATCAAAGCGATCTTCTCGAGGAAGTCTGCAAGCGAGATCGCCGGATCTTCCGCTTCGCTTTCGAGGATGGCGCTGCGGAACTCCAAGAGGTTCTCCGCGCGCACGTCGTCTTCGACCGTGTTCTTCTCCTGCAAGGACGCGAGGTAGCCCGTCTTCCCGAGCAGCTCGTCATAGAGCTCGGACACCTTCATCTGCCCGTGCACGAGCGCCAGCCCCGCGAGATCCGTGGCGAGCGCCGCCACCGCTTCCGCCGCCTTCGCGGACAGTCCCGCTGCTCCTCCGTGCAGCAGGAAATCCAAGATGCTCACGCCCGCAACCCCCGCCGCGGCCGCCAGCGACTCCGCGCCCTTGGCCCCGACCCCGCGCCGCGGCTCGTTCACGATGCGCAGGAACGCCACGTCATCCGACGGGTTTTGCACGAGCGCCATATACGACAGCATGTCCTTGATTTCCTTGCGGTCGTAGTAGCGGACCTGCCCGAGCATCTGGTAGTCGATGCCGCGCGCGATGAACGCTTCCTCAAACGTGCGGGACTGCGCGTTGGTTCTCGTGAGCACCGCCATGTCGCGCAGGTGAAAATCATTATTCGACAAACGCAGCGCCTCTTCCGCGACACAGCGCGCCTCGTCCATCTCGTCCCGCACGATCTTGTACACGATCTTGTCGCCCGCGCCGCGGTCCGTCCACAGCGCCTTCTCCTTGCGGCCGCGGTTGCCGCGGATGACCGCGTTCGCGCCGTCCAAGATGTGCCCCGTCGAGCGGTAATTTTGCTCGAGCCGCACGACCTTCGCCCCCTTGAAGTCGCGCTCGAAATCGAGGATGTTGCGGATGTCCGCGCCGCGCCACTGGTAGATGCACTGGTCGTCGTCGCCGACGACGCAGAGGTTGCGGTGCCCCTCGGCCAGCGCGCGCACGAAGAGGTATTGCAGCCGGTTCGTGTCCTGGTACTCGTCGACGAGCACATAGCGCCACCGCCGCCGGTATTCCTCGAGCACCTCCGGCTCTTTTTCAAATAACTTCACCGCATTCCAGAGCAAATCGTCGAAGTCCATCGCGTTGTTTGCCCGCAGCGCTTTTTCGTAGCGCGCGTACACCTCAGCCATGTCCTTCAGCCCCTGCGCGTATGAGGTCTCGGACGTTTCGCGGATCTGCGCCGGTGTCTTCAACTGCTCCTTGTATTTGCTGATCTGCCCGAGCACGTAGGCCGGCGAGTATTTCTTCGGGTCGTAGTCGAGCGCCTTCACGACGCGCTTTGCGACGGCTTTCTGGTCCTGCGGATCGTACACCGCAAACCCGTTCTTGTAGCCCAGCCGCTCCGCGTGCCGCCGCAGGATGCGCAGGCAAACCGCGTGGAACGTCATGATCCAGACCGCGTCGGAATCGCCGTCGAGCAGTTTCGCCACGCGTTCGCGCATCTCCGCCGCCGCCTTGTTTGTGAACGTCACCGCGAGGATGTTCCAGGGCTTCACGCCCTCGTCCTCGATGAGGTGCGCGATGCGGTGCGTCATCACCGCCGTCTTGCCGCTCCCCGCCCCCGCGAGGATGAGCAGCGGCCCCTCCCCGTGAAGCGCCGCCTCCCGCTGCTGCGGGTTCAAATGTGCGTATTTGTCCATGAGGGATAGTATACCACGGGCGGCAAGCGAGCAAAGACCGCTCATCCGCTTTCGCGCAACAGCAGCAAAATGTTCGCGTCCACGCCGAAGAGCTCAGCGCAGCTGAAAAACAAATATGAGATTGATGATTATTCAATCACCATTGTTTTCGATTAAAGGTCTGATCGCGCTGCTCAAATAATGCGGAAATCTGCAGTCGGTGATCGGTGACGGGTGGGTTTTTGTCAATATTCCGGATGAATCGCGGAGAATCTTCCGGATTGTTGACAAAAAATACTGCACGAGGCGGGGTTGCGTCCGCGGAATGGTATATTTCCGCATTTTTTGAGCACGGGGTGGTGGCGGATGCTCCGGAGCGGCGACGGGGTGCAGTCGAGCACCGCCTTCACGCCGCTCATCCGCGTCAGCCCTTGCGCGCCTTTCTCTTGGTTCGCGCCGCCGCGATTTCGGCGTCAATCTCCGCCATCGCCAGTTTGTCCGTTCCGTTCCTTGTGGCGTTCTCGCGGATTCGCCCCAAGGCTTCCTTCGCGCGCGCCAGCACAGGATCGCCGTCCGGCCGCACGAGCGGGAACGGAAGCCCTCCTACCGCAAGCGACTGGCGAAGGAACATGGCCACCGCGTCGGACACGGTGATGCCGAAGCTCGCGTAAAGCTGCTCCGCACCGGCTTTCGTCTCGGGGTCTATCCTGATATTCAGGGTTGCAGTCTTTGCCACGCTGATCACCTCGAAAATTATTGTGACACAATGCACACTCAAAGCAGGTACGTTTTTGCGATAATAACAGGTGGACATAGGGTGCCGGTCCCGATGCGGGAGTTGTGGTATCATATTTCTTGTCATGAGAGAACGCAGAGCAACGCTTTTCGTGGCCTTGGTCACCAATTTTGTGAATCCCTTTGCCGGCACGGCGCTCAACGTCGCGGTCCCCGCGATCGGCGCCGAGTTCGGCAGCGCCGCGACGGAACTGACGTGGATCGTGTCCGCGTACATGTTTTTCACGGTCGCGCTGTCCGTGCCGTTCGGGCGCATCGCCGACATCCGCGGAAAGCGCGGCGTGCTCATCTGGGGCACGCTGATTTTTTCAATAACAAACGCACTCCTCGCCTTATCGCCGTCCATGCCTGTGTTCATCCTGTTCCGCTGCTTGTCGGGCATCGGCGGGGCGATGATTTTTGCGACGAGCATGCCGATCCTTGTCGACGCTTATCCGGCGCAGATGCGCGGGAAGATGATCGGGATCACGGTCGGCATGGTCTACGTCGGCCTGGCGGCGGGACCCGTCGTGGGCGGGCTGATGACGGAGCATTTCGGCTGGCGCGGCATCGTGCTGGTCATTGCGGTGGTGACGCTGGTGGCGTTTTTTGCCACAGTCTTTTTCCTGACGAAAAAGCCCGCGCCCGACGCGGCGGCGTCCGGCGTGGGACCCGTGAGCATCCTGCTCTTTGCGGTGTCGATGATCCTGTTCCTCTACGGTCTCACGACGCTTTCGCAACACATCTGGTCCTACGTGACGCTGGCCCTCGGCATCGCGGTCTTCGCCGTGTTCGTGAAACACGAATCGAAGACGCCCGCGCCGCTCGTCGAGATGCGCGTCTTCCGCAGCAACGGCGTTTTCATCAAAGCAAATGTTGCCGCGCTGTTCAACTACGCCGCCACGTTCGCGGTCAGCTATCAGCTCGCCATCTACCTGCAACTCGTGACGGGCATGAGTGCGGACAGGACCGGCATCGCCCTCATCGCGCAGCCGGTCGTCATGGCCATCGTCGCGCCGATCTCGGGCCGCCTCTCCGACCGCCATTCGCCCTTCCTGCTCGCCTCGCTCGGCATGGGCATCTGCGCGGCGGGGCTCGTCCTGTTCACCTTCCTCGGCTTGGGTACGCCGCTTTGGTACATCCTGCTCAG
>JAISTF010000100.1 GCA_031272745.1 Eubacteriales Family XIII. Incertae Sedis bacterium | reverse complement strand
GGTATTGAAACGCACCATGCCGGGCACGGGGGACGAGCTCTCGATCCTCGGCTACGGGTGCATGCGGTTTCAGAAGCGGCTCGGGCAGGTCGACATGGCCGACGTCGACGCGCAGATGGCGCGCGCGCTCGAGGCGGGCGTGAACTATTTCGACACGGCCTACATCTATCCGGGCAACGAAAAGGTCGTCGGCACGGTGCTCGGCCGCGTCGACGAAAAAGGCAAGCGGCGCGACCGCGTACACGTCGCGACGAAGCTGCCGTCGATGCTCGCGAAGGCGCCGGGCGACGCGGACCGCATGTTTGCCACGTCGCTGGAGCGGCTCGGCATGGAGCATGTGGATTATTATTTGATGCACAACCTCACCGACCTTGCGGGCTGGGAGCGGCTGCGGGGGCTCGGCATCGAGGACTTCATCGCGCGCGAGAAGCGCAGCGGGCGCATCCGGCACATCGGGTTTTCGTGGCACGGCAACCTGCACGAATTCCGCAAGGTGCTCGACGCGTACCCGTGGGAGTTTTGCCAGATCCAGTACAATTATCTCGACGAGAATTTTCAGGCCGGCACCGAGGGGCTGCGTTATGCGGCGTCGAAGGGCATCGGCGTCATCGTGATGGAGCCGCTGCGCGGCGGGTTGCTCACGGCGCGGATGCCGAAGGCGGCGGCCGAGGTCTTGGACGCGTGGACGAAGCAGACGGGCGTCCAGAGGAGCCCCGCCGAGTGGGGACTGCGCTGGGTGTGGAACCACCCCGAAGTGGGGCTCGCGCTGTCGGGCATGAACGCGGCCGCGCAGGTCTCGGAGAACACGCGGGTCGCGTCGGACGCGCGACCGGACAGCCTCACGGACGCGGAGCTCGACGTGGTCGCGCGCGTCGCCGACGTCTTCCGCAGCCTCGTCAAGGTCAACTGCACGGGCTGCTCCTACTGCATGCCCTGCCCCTACGGCGTCGACATTCCGCTGTGCTTCGCGTTCTACAACAGCTTCGCCATGTTCGGCGAATTTCACGCGAAGATGACGTACGCCTTCAACACGCGCACGCGCGGCGGGCAGCGTCACGCGGCGTCGGCCTGCAAAAAATGCGGCGCCTGCGCGAAGAAATGCCCGCAGCACCTCGCGATTCCCGAGCTGCTCGGGGACGTCGCACAGACAATGGAACCGCCGCTGCTCTCCGCGATCATGAAACTCGCGGGAATCATTATTCGATGAACCTGAGGAAAGGAACGCACCATGACAGACCCGCGCATCACGAAACTCGCCCATAGCCTTGTGCATTATTCCACGAAAGTCAAAGCGGGGGACCGCGTGCTCATCTCGTACGAAACCGAGGACGCGAAGGCGCTCGCGCTCGCGCTGATCCGCGAGGTGTATGCGGCGGGGGCGCTGCCGTTTGCGGAAATCCGCGACTCGGAAATCACGCGCGCGCTCATGCACGGCGCGCAGGAAGCGCAGGTCGCGTTCATGAACGAGGTCGCGCTCGCGGAGATGAAGGGGATGCAGGCGTTCATCGCGGTGCGCGGCAGCGCGAACACGTCGGAGCTCTCGGACGTGCCTTCGGAGCGGCAGTCGATGTGGTTTCGCGCGCTGCGGCCGACGCAGGACTACCGCGTGAACCACACGAACTGGGTCGTGCTGCGTTACCCGACGGCGGCGATGGCACAGCTCGCGGGCATGAGCCGCGAGGCGTTCGAGGACTATTACTTCGACGTGTGCGGGCTCGACTACGCGAAGATGAGCGGCGCGATGGACGCGCTCGTGGCGCGCATGGACGCGGCGGAGCGCGTGCGCATCACGGGGCCGGGAACCGACCTGTCGTTTTCCATCGCGGGGATGCGCGGCGTGAAGTGCGACGGCGAGAAGAACATTCCGGACGGCGAGGTCTACACGGCGCCCGTGAAGGACTCCGTAGAGGGCGTGCTGTCCGTGAACACGCAGAGCGAGGAGCTCGGCTTCACGTTCGAGAACATCGTGCTGACGTTTGAAGGCGGGAAGATCGTGCGCGCGACCGCGAACAGCAACGAGCGGATAGGTGCGTTGCTGGACACGGACGAGGGGGCGCGGTACATCGGCGAGTTTTCGTTCGGCGTGAACCCGTACATCCTGCACCCGATGAAGGACACGCTGTTTGACGAGAAAATCGCGGGGTCGTTCCACTTCACGCCGGGCAACGCGTACGAGGACGCGGACAACGGCAACCGATCGGCCGTGCACTGGGACCTCGTGACGATCCAGCGCGAGGACTACGGCGGCGGCGAGATTTGGCTCGACGACGAGCTCGTCCGCAAAGACGGCCTCTTCGTGCCCGCCGACCTGCACTGTTTGAATCCCGAAAACCTGAAGTGATCTTGTATTAGCCTGCGGCGAGGACGCCGGCGCGGTAGGTTTCCGCGACGCGGACTTTGTCGAGGTCCTGCGGCGGCAGCGCGAACGGGTCGCGGTCGAGCACGAGGAAGTCGGCGTATTTGCCGGGCGCGAGCGAGCCGATGTCGTCCTCGCGGAAGAGCTGGTACGCGCCGTGGATCGTGTACGCCTCGATTGCCTGCGCGAGCGGGATGCGCTCGTGGGCGCCGCGCAGCCAGCGCGGGTCGTCGGGGTCCCCGATGTCGGGGGTGTCGTAGGGCGCGCCCGACGCGAGGTTGCGCGTCACGGCCGCGTCGATCGCAAAGAAGGGGTCGTTGACGGGCGACGCCGGGTAGTCGCCGGAGAAGGTGACGCGCACGCCGTGCGCCGTGAGCGAGGCGACGGGGTAGGCGTTTTCCGCGCGCGCCGCGCCGAGGTGGCCGGCCTCGATTTCGTCGTACCAACCCGGCTCCTTGAAATGCCAGAACGGCTGGAAGGACGCGACCACGCCGAGCTGCGCGAAGCGGGGGAAGTCCCCGGGGTCCACGACGTGCAGGTGCGTGAGCACGGGACGCAGCGGCACGTAGGGGCGGCATCCCTGCGAAGGATTGTAGGGGCGGCTTGCAGCCGCCCGTAGGTGCGGGGCTTGCCCCGCCCGTGCGCCGTCGCAACACCCCGCCGAAGGAACGTAGGGGCGGCTTGCAGCCGCCCGCGCACCGTCGGCGGTACAGGCTTCGAGCGCATCCAACGCCTGCGCCACCGCCGCGTCCCCGATCGCGTGGACATGTATCTGCAAACCGGCCTCCGTGACGGCGCGGAACGCCTCCGCGAGCCGTGCCGTATCCCAGATGGGCTCGCCCCTGCGCGCGCCGGTATCCGGCTCCCCCGCATACGGCTCCTTCAAAAACGCCGTCTTCCCCTCGACGACGCCGTCCGCGAAAAACTTCACGGTCGTCACGCGAAAATCCTTCGGATCGCCGCCGCGCGCGCGAACCTCATCGAACTGCGCTTC
>JAISTF010000063.1 GCA_031272745.1 Eubacteriales Family XIII. Incertae Sedis bacterium | reverse complement strand
TTGAGCCACTCCGCCGCGTCCTGCGGCCGCCCGATGGCGCTGCACCAGCTCGAATACGCCACGTCGTACGACGCCGTGCGATACAGCGAGTCGCGCTTCTCGTGCTGCGTATCGAGGTCGACCTTCGCCCGCATGATCGCCTCATAGTCCCCGAGGGCCGTCGCCGCGAAGACGCGCCCGATGATCGCGCGATTTTGAATAATGGTCTGGTCGCTCTCGATGGCCTGTTGGTAAGCCATCCGCGCGAGCGCGAGCGTCTGCTCCATATCGCCTTTGTAATAGCAGTATTCCCCGAGCGTCAATTCATACAGCCCGCTGATGCGCCCGTTGAATTCGTTGTCGGAGTAGGCGTCGATGGCTTTGAGCTGCTCCAGAAACTCCTCGACGGCGCCGGCGCGTTCCGTGCCGACGAGCAGGGAATGCGCCCCGATGTGCCAGATGTTTTGCAGCCCCGTCGTGCACAGCCGCGTGCCCTCGAGCCGGCGGCCTCCCTCTTCGTAGTATTGCGCGAAATCATAGGTCTCCGCCTCCGGCGCCTGCATCATCGCGATCGTGCCGAGCTGGAAATACAGATGGCCGAGCATGCAGGGAACGACCTTCTTCTTCGGCATGGCCGAAAAGCGCTCGATCATCTCGATGCATTCCGCCTTTGCCTTTTCCAGATCGCCGGTGCAAAACAGCAGGCGGACGCGCAGCGGGAAATAGTCCGGAATCCCGTCGAGCGTTTCGGGCGGGCAGTCCTCAAGCAGCGAGAGAAACGTCTCCGCGATGGAGAGCGGCACCTCCTGCGGCATTTCCTTCGCGATCATCACGACCTTTTCCCACTCCCCGCACCGCGCATAGCATTTCGCCGCGTTGAGCGTCTGCCCTTCCTTCATGAACCATTCGGACGCGAGGTGGTATACCCGCTTCTTTTCTTTGGCGGTCAGCTCGTCCTGCCGTTCGCGCAGGTAGTCGAGCAGCACCGCGTGGATTTCGTAGACCTGAAGCAAGCGGTCGAACCGCACGAAGACCGTCATGTCGTTCAGCTCGTTCATGGTCTCGTCCGAACCCGCGATGTCGCGCACCAGCTCCGCGTTGCGGCCGTCAATGAGCGACAGTTTCAGCAACAGGCGGTATAGATTATTGGACAAACTTTCGGAGACGAGCAGGTCGATCATCTGGACGATGTTTGCCTTGTACGCGTATTGCGCGGGTGCGAGCTCGCCGCCGGATTTTTCGAGCAGCCGGCCGACCAGCGCGACCGCGAACGCCCAGCCGCCCGTTTCCTCGTGGACGCGCGTGACGGATTCGAGCGGGATGTTGATGCCGAGCATGCGGTAGTAGCCCGCGATTTCGTCCTTCGTGAACGCGAGGTCGCTCTCCGTGATGTGCACGATCTTGCCCTTCACGAAAAATTCGAGGATCGAGAAGACGGGCTCCGTGCGCGAGATGAGCACGCGCTTGATGCAGCTCTCGCCGTGGTACGCGCTCTTTTCGAGGAAGCGCACGACGGCGCCATTTTTGATGTTGTGGTAATCGTCGCAGACGACGACGAGCTTGCCGACGCCGGCGAGCTCATCCTTTTGGATGCGCATGTACATGTCGAATTTTTCGTCGGAGTCCGGAAAGCCGCACATCCGGAGCCGGTCCGCGTAGCGCTCGCTCTGCGTCTCCACGCTCGCCGTGTAGTCCTCCCAGAATTGCTGTGGATTGTTGTCGGAATCCTTGAAGCGAAACCAGACGACGGGTGCGTCGAGCTGCATCATGTATTGATAGGTCGCGGTGGTCTTGCCGCAGCCCGCGTTGGCCACGACCATGACGAGCGACGCCATCCGCGCTTTACGAAACAGTTCCCACACGCGGGGACGCTGATACAGCATCGCGCCCGGGATGTCCTGCTCTGCTTCGATGAGTAATGTAGCGTTTTGCTCAAGCCCCACCATTGAGTACCCCCCTTGCTTTGAACCGCCCGGCCCCTACCCCTTTGGACATCGCCGGATGATGATTCATGCAACTATAAGCTTACTGTGATTCTTAAAATAACATGAAGGCTTGCCACTTGTCAAGCCTTTTTGATAAAAAAATTAAAGATACCCCAAGAATCCACAGTAGCTGCATCTCGCGCGATCCCCCCCTTGGGTGTCGACTCCCCGCACAGCGTCTGTCGGATGGACTCTTGGGAACTGTCTGACATCATATTACTGCACCCGCAGGGAAAAAAACAGGCGTATTTTTGAAAAAAGTTTTTGTAATTTTACATGGTTTCTTGCGAAAAAAATACGGTCAACCGTGAGGTTCAAGGAACGTTTCGGGCGAAAAACAGGGGCCGCCGCCGCCGGATTGCCGCGCCGCCCCCGTATGAACATCGATCCCCCCCGGGTCGAATGCTTGGTGAAAAAGAGGCGGGGCCGCGTCTGGGGAGCGGCCCCCCCTCTATTCTGTGCGCTCAGCCAAACCGACGTCGCGCGCCTGCCGTGGCCGGAAGAGGGTTGTTGGGTTTTTCAGGGGTTTTTCTTCCGCCCGGCACTGATATATAACTGCTGCCGCGGGGGTAGGGGTAACAGGGAAAGAACCTACCCCCTGCGGCGTTCAGTTGCAACGGATTCCATGCGGCCATCAGTAGGAGATCCTCCGGGCCACGTTGGCAAAGTCCTCCGCGACGAGGCGGAAGACGTCGATGAGCGCGGGGTCGAAATGCGACCCGCTTCCTTCTTCTATAATGGCTTTCGCCTCTTCCGTTTTGAAGGGGCGCTTGTACGGCCGCGCCGAAATCAGCGCGTCGTACACGTCCGCGATCGCCATGAGGCGGCCTTCGAGCGGGATGTCGTCGCCTTTGAGCCCGTACGGGTATCCGCTGCCGTCCCATTTCTCGTGGTGGCTGCCCGCGATGCGCGCCGCGTGCTGCAGGAATTTGTGATCCGGCGCGTCCTTCTCGATTTCCTTGATGGCCTTCACGCCGATCTCCGGATGCTGCTTCATCACCTCGAACTCCTCCTCGGTCAGCTTGCCGGGCTTGTTGAGGATGAGGTCGCTGATGCCGATCTTGCCGACGTCGTGCAGCTTCGCGGACGCGATGAGGTAGTCGAGGTCCCACCCGTCCATCTCGTTGCTGTACACGCCGTCGTCCCGCATCTTCTGCACGAGCAGTTCGAGGTAGCCCTCGGTCCGCTCGATGTGCCCGCCCGTCACGCCGTCGCGGAATTCCACGAGGTTGGCGACGGTGCCGAGCACCGCGTTTTGCAGCGCCATGATCTGGATTGTCTTTTCTTTCACGAGATCCTCCAGGTGTTCGTTGAAATCCCGCAGTTCGCGCCGCTGGAGCACCGCGTCGAGATGATTCTCGATGCGTTTGAGCAGGAGCGGCGCCGAGAAGGGCTTCGTCACGTAGTCGATCGCCCCGAGCGACAGCCCTTCGAGCTCGTCGCCCTCGCCGTTCATCGCGGTCAGGAAGATCACGGGGATGTCCCGCGTGTGGTCATCCGCCTTCAGCTTCCGGATCGCCTCATAGCCGTTCATGTCCGGCATGTCAATGTCGAGCAGGATCAGATCCGCCTCCACATTTTCCATGATGTCAAACATGATTTCCGCCGACGGAATCGGATAGACCTTGTACTGCTCTTTGAGCATCGTCTTTCCGGCCGCCAGGTTGGTTTCGTTGTCGTCCACCAACAATATTGTTTTTCTGCCATTGACCATTTTGCTTACCCCTTTATCAAAACCCGTCTATGCAATTTCCTTCAGTTCTTGCTCGAGTTTTCCCACAATTTTCGCAAAACCGGCGTGATTCAATTCCTCCCGAAGCCAAGCCACGAGTTCCTCCCCACACTCGTAGCGGTAGCTTTCCAAGGCGGCCATCGCCTCGTCGGCCGCGTCTACGTCAAATGTCCTTGCGGCTTCGAGAAGGGCCGCGAGCGTGTCGGCGTCCGGCGCGGGCTTCGTCTCCCGCTGCTGCGCCGCGTCGATGTCCGCGAGCATCTTCCCCAGGTCCGCAATGACCCTTCGGACTTTCTCGAGGAAAGCCTCGTT
>JAISTF010000152.1 GCA_031272745.1 Eubacteriales Family XIII. Incertae Sedis bacterium | reverse complement strand
GACCACGGACAGCGTGAACGTGCTGTACGGCACTTGCGTCTTGCCTGTGGCGTTGGCCGATCCCGCAGGTTCGAAATACACGATCCCGCCGCCGTTGTTGCCGCCGTCGAGGATGACGCCGACGAAGGTCAGGTTGATGTCCGACCAGGAGGGCGCCATCGACGCGCCGGCCACGACGATGTGTCGCAGGCCCGCCGCGCACGTCAGCGTATACGGGCCGCCCGCGTCCGCCTTGAACGTCAAATCGCGGTTGACCGAAAGCGGCGCCGTCAGCGTGATGTTCGCGCCGATGACAATGGTGTCGTAGGCGGAGGTTCCCACATAAGTGACGACATCCCCCGCGTTCATCGCCGACGGGCTGTCCGCCAGGGGCAGGATCGAAGCCGGCGCGACGGACGCCGCCGCAAGGGACGACGCGCTTTTCGCGGCATCTTCCGCTTCGGCCTCGGGCGTTTCTTCCGAGACAGGCCCAGCACCGGCAACGGGCGCTTCTTCCGACGCAGGCTCCGCATCAGCGACGGGCGCTTCTTCCCCGGCAGGCTCCGCATCAGCGACGGGCGCTTCTTCCGCGGCCAGCCCGACGCCCTCGCCTTCAAGCTCCTGTTGCGGCGCCGCCCCATCCGCGGTTTGCATTATTGAATCCAAAGAGCTCGGATCGGCGACATCTTCCGCGTACGCGCCGGACAGCGCGCCTCCGGCCACGACGCACAGCGCCAAGGCGATTCCCAGCATGGTGCGCATAGCGTAAAACGCCCTGATGCGCAAATGAACCCCAGACTTCATTTCACTATCCCCCGTTTTCCCCTGCCGTACATTCGCGGCATTTGTGTTGTCCAATGAGTGGATTCTACCACGATTCGCATGTCAATTCCATGACTTTTTTGAATCTTTTCGGGCGGCAGTACAGGCAACCGTGCGAAACAATCCGATTGCTACGCGGTCATTCCTTTCGAGTCTCGGCGAGCCGGAAGAAGCGCGCGGCGGCGGCCGTCACGAGGACGGCGATGAGCAGGCGCAGGACGCTGACGAAGAGGGCGCTTGCGCCCGCGACCCAAAAGAGGTAGGTCGTCTCGATGATGCCGTGGCAGCCGAAGAGGAAGAAGCCGAGCAGCGCCATGTCGCGCTTTGAGAGCGGCGTGCGGCGGTTGATTTCCGCGATCGCGCCCGCGCCGTAGGTGACGCCGAGCAGGAGCCCGACGAGCAGCGGGATGATCGTCTTCGGCCCGACGCCGAGCAGCCGGCACAGCCAGCCGAGGCGCGGCGCGATGCGCTCGACGACTTTGTAATGCAGGAGCAGCTCGATGCCGACCATGAGCGGGATGAGCACCTTGAGCAGATTGAGGACCATCGTGACCATCCCCCACCCCATCTCGGTGAAGATGGCGCTCCACGTCGTGTCCATCAGAAGCACCATCCCGCGAGCCAACCCGTGAACACGCCCGTCGCGATCGCGAGCGCAAGGCGGTAGACGGTCATCTTCCACGCGGGCATGCCGATCTGCCGCGTGACGAGCGTCTCGACGGGGATCGAGTGGAAGCAGAGCGTGATCATCGCAATCGTCGTGATGGCGGCCTTGTCGAAGGCGAAGCCGCTCATCGCCGCGACGATGCCGTATTCGTCGGTGAAGATGCCCGTGACGACGGGGACGACCGCGTCGCCGGGCAGGCCGAAGATCCGCATGGCGGGGCCGGCCGCGCCCGCGAGCACGCCGAAGAAGGCCGTGTGCTTCAGGACGGTCACGCAGAGGTAGACGGGGATCATGACGCGCAACAGCATGAGGGCCGTTTTCAGCCCGCGCAGGATGCCGTCAACGATGACTTTCGTGAAAGCGTTCACTCCTGTGGTTTCATCGTCGGGAAGAGGATGACGTCGCGGATGGAGGGGGCGTCGGTCAGCAGCATGATGACGCGGTCGACGCCGATGCCGAGGCCGCCCGTCGGCGGCATCCCGACCTCGAGCGCGTTCACGAAGTCCTCGTCCATCGGGTGCGCCTCGTCGTCGCCGGCCGACAGCTGCGCCTGCTGTGCGCGGAAACGCTCGTACTGGTCGATGGGGTCGTTGAGCTCCGAGAAGCCGTTCGCGATCTCCCAGGTGTTGACGTACGCCTCGAAGCGCCGCGTGACGCGCGGGTCCTTCGGGTCGCGCTTCGACAGCGGACTGATTTCGACGGGGTGGCCCGTCACGAAGATCGGTCCGTCCAAATGGTCCTCGCAGACGGCCTCGAAGATCTCCGCGAGCAGTTTCCCGCGCGAGAGCTTTGCCGCGTCCTCGATGTGGAACGGCTTCGCGGCCTCGCGCGCCTCCTCGTCCGTTTCGAGCGCATCAAAATCGACGCCCGCGTACTGCCGGATCAGCTCCGTCATGCTCGCGCGCGGCCACGGCGGCGTGAGGTCGAACGTCTTGCCCTGATAGGTGATCTGCGCCGTGCCGTTCGCGGCGAGCGCCGCGCGGTATACGACCTGCTCGGTCAGGCGCATCACGTCTTCCATCTGCCCGTAGGCCTGGTAGAGCTCCATGCCGGTGTATTCGGGGTTGTGGTTTTTGTCCATGCCCTCGTTGCGGAACATCTTGCCGAGCTCGTAGACGCGCTCGAAGCCGCCGACGATGAGCCGCTTGAGGTAGAGTTCGTTGGAGATGCGCAGCTTCATGTCGAGGTCCAACGTGTTGTGGTGCGTCTCGAACGGGCGCGCGTTGGCCCCGCCCGCGATGACCGTGAGGATCGGCGTGTCGACGTCGAGGAAGCCCTCGTCGTCTTCGAGGTAGCGCCGGATCTCGCGGATGATCTTCGCGCGTTTCACAAACGTCTCGCGCACGCCGTCGTTCACGATGAGGTCGACGTAACGCTGCCGGTAGCGCAGATCGTTGTCCTTCAGCCCCTGCCATTTGTTCGGCAGGATTTGCAGGCTCTTCGACAGCAGCGCGACCTGCTCGGCCTTGATCGACACCTCGCCGTGCCGCGTGCGGAAGACCGTGCCGGTGACGCCGACGATGTCGCCGATGTCGTAGGTGAGGAACCACTCGTACTCCTCGTCCCCGAGCGCGTCTTTGCGCACGTAGACCTGGATCTTGCCGGCCGCGTCGTAGAGGTCGATGAAGGACGCCTTGCCCATATGCCGGAACGCACGTATCCGCCCCGCCACGGAGACATGCAACTCGGCTTCCTCGTCCGTCTCAAACCGCGCGATTACCCCCGCGCTCGTGTCCGTCACGTCCCACGACTCCCGCACAAACGGGTCGCGCCCCGCCTCGCGCAGCCGCGACAATTTCTCGCGCCGCACCTTGCGCAGCTCGTTGAGTTCCTCGGCAGTGACCTCGATGGGAGCGTCTATATTTTCGTTATTCAATTCATCGTTCATGGAAGACGCTATCCGATCGAGACCACTTCATACTTCGCGATGCCGCCGGGCAGTTTCACCTCGACCTTGCTCTTGACCTTCTGGCCGATGAGCGCGGCGCCGACAGGGCTGACGTTGCTGATCTTCCCGCTCATGGGATCCGCCTCGCTGGAGCTGACGATCGTGTACGCGGTGGGCTTTTCCTTCGAGCCGACTTTTTTGATCGTGACCTTCTGGCCGATTTTCACAACGTCGGACTTGCCTTCGTCCTCGATGATCTTCGCGTTTTTGATGAGGTTCTCGAGGTTGCCGATCTTGTACTCGAGTTCGGCCTGCTCGTTTTTCGCCGTGTCGTACTCCGCGTTCTCCGAGATGTCGCCGAGCTGGATCGCCTCCTTCAGGCGCTCCGCGATCTCCGGGCGGCGCACCGTGCGCAGCTCGTCGAGTTCCGCGACCTTCGCCTCGTACCCTTCCTTGGTAAGCAGTATTTCTTCCGCCATGTTGTTTTTGCTCCTTGCGTTTACATTCAATAACGTAACCGCTATATTCTAATGGATAGCGCCGCGGAATGCAAACCCTTTCATCGGGCGGCGCAGCGCCTCGCAAACGACGGATGCCGCGATGATCTTCAGCACGTCGCCGGGGATGAACGGAATCACGCACATCAGCAGCGATTCGGCGAATCCCGTGCCCGTGGAAATCATGAACCAGATCGTGCCGAGCGCGTAGCAGGCCGCGACCGCGGGCACGCCTTTTGCGAGCGACGCCGCGATGCCCTTGCCCGTCTTCACGGCGGCAGAGCCGGTCTTCGGCGCCCACTGCGCCATGAGCCCCATGATGACGGCCGCCGGCAGATAGCCGATGATGTAGCCGCCCGTCGGCCCCGTCAGGATGCCGATGCCGCCCGTGAAGCCCGAAAACATCGGCACGCCGACCGCGCCGAGCAGGATGTAGACGACCATCGCGATCGCGCCCTTCTTCGCGCCGAGCACCCCGCCGCAGATCAGCACCGAGAGCAGCGCGAGGTTGATCGGCACCGGCGTGAACGGCAGCGGCACCTGGACCTGCGACAGCACGCCCGTCAGCGCCGCGAAAATCGCGCACAGGATATACAGGAACAACTCGCTGTGTTTTTGCTTCATGATTTTTGACCTCCTATTCGTCTTGCCTATGACTGCCGGTTTTCGGAATGCGCACGGTCGCCGAAACGCTCCGCAAGAAGCCTCGCGACGGCCGCAAATTCGCCGAAGGGAAAAATGGGCACACCGTTCGGCAGGGGCGGCGTCTCCATGCCTGCCTCGACGACGGCGCAGAGGAGCGTCGCGGGATCGGACGAGACAGGATGCCCGACGCGCAGCATCTCGATGCGCGGGACTGGCTCGTCCTTGGCCCCTTCGAGGAAGACGATGTCCGCGTCATTGAAGAGGGGCACCAGACGCTCCGCCGTCATCGCGCCGCGCTTCACGCACATCATCGTGGCGTCGTCGTAAATGACGGTGCCGCAGGCCCCCGCCGCGAGAAAGCGGTAGGTGTCCGTGCCCGGTTTGTCGGGTATCTTGTCTTCGAAGCCGTGCCCGTGGTGCTTGATGACCGCCGTGCGGAAGCCCTGCTTCGCAAGAAGCGGGATCAGCGCCTCGATGAGC
>JAISTF010000083.1 GCA_031272745.1 Eubacteriales Family XIII. Incertae Sedis bacterium | reverse complement strand
GTACCGCCGCGCCCACCGCACCGTGAACCACAGCGCGAGCGCGAGCACGACCACGAGCAGGATGGCAAACACAACCACAGGGATCTCTCCCCGCCCGCCCCGCAGCGCGAGGCCGAGCCCGCCCGCAAAGATGGACGTCACGAGCCAAAACGCGGCGACGAGCACGACGGTCTTCGCGAGCGGGTTCGTGCCGTCGAAGCCGGTCTTCGCGGTGTGCGCGAGCAAGGCGACGCCGCGCCCGAGCGCCGCCGCGCCGAGGCAGACGCCCGAGCGCGCCGCAAACGTCCCCGCCGCGCCGTTGCGCACGAGCGAGGTCAGGCACCAAAGGCCGAGCGCAAACAGCGCGGCCATCGCGCCGCAGAACAGCACATCGCCGAAGGTCCCCGCCGGCCAGTAGACGGACGAGTAGACGGCGTTGCTTTCGATCCGCGCTATGGCGTAGGCCCGCATCGTGACGGCGGCGACGCCTACGCATAGTGCAATAAGGATGATCTGCAGTTCCATCGGACAGCGATCCCAGCGGTATGACGGTTGACCGGTTGGCGGGCGGCTACAAGCCGCCCCTACATCCACAATCGAAGCCTCGTCCTTGTAGGGGCGGCAGGATGCCGCCTCTACGTCCACAATCGAAGCCTCGTCCTTGTAGGGGCGGCATTCTGCCGCCCGCGCCGCCCGCTTCCGGCCCGTCCACACGAGCAGCATCACGCACAGCACGAGGCACGCCACCCACGCCGCCGCCGCCGGCAGCGCGATCGTGCGGTACGCGTCCCGCACGCGTTCGAGCGCCGCGTCGTGCGCCGCGAAATAAGCATCCGTGTACGCGACGAACAGCGCCGTTCCTTCCGGCACGGGGAACGGGGTGGAGGGCGCCCAGTAGGGGTCGGACAAAACCTGCGAAACCGCATCCTGCCCGTAGGGGAAGAGCCGATCCGCCACGCCCCCTATCTCCGACAGCGTCCCCTCCGCGGACGCCGTCAGCTCCCCGCCGGCTTTCGAAAACCTGTACGAGACGGGCGCGCCCAGCGCGTCCAGCGCATCCTGCGTGGCGGCATCGAGCGCCGTGCTCTTTGCCAGCGCCGGCACATTTGTCAGCGTGTTTGCCCCGTCCGTCGCGAAATACAATAGGCCCTGCTCGTCGAGCCTGGCCTGGAAGTTCCGCAGCTCCTGTTTCCGGAGGGCCTTCAAGCCTTCCTCGACGGCCTTGACCTGCTCGGAGTACAGCGCGCGGAAGGCCTCCCTGACGCCCGCCTCCTCCCAGCCGCGTGAGGACGACACGGTGCCGCCGCCCGCATCCCACTCTTCCCGCACGATGAACGCGTCCGACGCGAGGAACGCCTCGTAGCCAAACGTCTGCGGCTCCCCGCCGACATCGATTTGGTAGCCGCCGCTGAGCTGACCGGGCACGGCGCCGGCGCAGCTGGCGGCGAGCCCGTCGTACACGCCGCGCAGCATCGCGTCCAGATCCTCGGCCGTCGCCGCGCCCGAGTCGATGTACGCGTCGCTTTTGGAGGTAGTGGCCATCGTGTATAGCTCGTTCACGTCGCCGTCCACCGCCTGCACAAACAGATCCGACGTAGCGTAGCCGCCTTTCGCCAGCACGAAACGCGGGTCCGTCGTCGGCAGCAGCGGGTTGTTGTTCCAGTCGAGCGCATGGGTCGCCTGCACCGCCATGTACGCCCCGTACGCAAAGCACGCCGTACACAGCAGGAACACAAGCAGTTTCACCCCGAACCGGTCGGCGATTCTCATTTTCTCGTTTTCCATTTCGTACCTCCCTCGTTCACGGGAGCTTCTCGATCTTGTACCCGATCCCCCACACCACCTTCAGGTAGCGCGGGTTCTTCGGGTCGATTTCGATCTTCTCCCGAATCCTGCGGATGTGTACGGCAACCGTGTTTTCGGGGTTGTAGGCGGGCTCGTCCCAGACCGCCTCGTAGAGCTGCGCCGTCGAATAGACGCGGCCGGCGTTCGCGGCGAGGAAGGCGAGGATGCGAAACTCCGTGGCCGTCACGCGCACGTCCTCGCCATCCACGCGCACGACTTTGGCGTCCGCGTCGACTTCGAGGCCGCCGCTGCGGTAGATGCCCGCGGCACCCGCCGCCGTCTGCGCCATCCCCGCCCGGCGCAGCAATGCCTTCACGCGCGCGAGCAGTTCGACGGGCGAGAACGGTTTGGTCACGTAGTCGTCCGCGCCGATGCCGAGCCCGCAGACCTTGTCCGCGTCCTCGGACTTCGCGGAGAGCATGAGGATGGGGATGTCCTTCGCCTCGCGCACGGACCTCGTCGCGCGCAAGCCGTCCACCCCCGGCATCATCACGTCCATGATGATCAGGGCGACGTCCTGCCCGCGCGCGATCTCCACGGCCGAAAGCCCGTCGTGCGCCTTCACCACGCGGTAGCCTTCGCCGACGAGGTAGATTTCGATCGCGTCCGCGATCGCCACGTCGTCGTCCGCCACGAGGATGAGCGCGCCGCCGCCTGCCATGCCGTTTTCGCCGTTCAACAAAACCAAACTCCTCCCGCAAACTTCCGCGTCGAATCCAACCGCCCGACGCCCTACCGTTATTATCGCAAAAACCGAAGCTGCCGTACACTGCATACAAGCATACGGCGCACATCTTTCAAACAAACCGACGAAAGTCTTACGGGATTCTTAATTCGCGCCGACGGAATAGATTCCTTTCCTTGAAAAAACGAACGGCAGGCACGGTGTTCGGGATGCGGACAGATGGTATACTACGGGTATGTGCGTTGCGTATCCCGGCAGGGTGGAACAAATAGACGGGCGGACGGCCCGCGTGGATTTCGGGGGGAACCTCGTGAACGTGAACATCGGCGTCGTTGACGTGAAGGTCGGCGACTATGTACTCGTGCACGCAGGCATGGCGATCGAGGCGATGGACGAGGCGAAGGCGCGCACGATCCTGGAAGTCTTCGAGGACTTGCTCTGAGGGGTTTTGTTTCCATGGATTTTGATTCGAACAATCCTTCTGTTCCTGCCCCGGGCCTTCGCACAGAGGAGATGGTTTCTTTGTTGCGGGGTTATGACGGGCCGCCGCTGAAGATCATGGAAGTCTGCGGCACGCATACGGCCGCGATCATGAAAAGCGGCATCCGCTCGTTTTTGTCACCGAAGATCCGGCTCGTGTCGGGGCCGGGATGTCCGGTCTGCGTGACGCCGACATCGTATATCGATGCCTGTCTGGAAATCGCCGCGACGCCGGGGCATTGCCTTGTGAGTTTTGGGGATATGCTGAAGGTGCCGGGGTCGGCGGGCGGCAGGATGCCGCCCCTACAATATCAGGCTGGGTCGGAATGCGCGGGCGGTGTGGGGCGCACGCTGTCGGATGCGCTCGGGGCGGGCGAAAGCGTGCATATGGTGTACGCGCCGTTCGACGCGCTGCCGCTTGCGGAAGCGCACCCCGAGATCTGCTACGTCGTCGCGGCCGTCGGCTTTGAGACGACCGCGCCCGCCTATGCGCTGTTGATGGAAGAGGCGGAAGCGCGTGGGCTGGGGAACATCCGCCTGCTGACCGCGCTGAAATCCGCGCTCGCGGCGATCGATCATATCTGCGCGAGCGGCGAGGGCGTGGACGCGTTTCTCTGCCCCGGCCATGTGAGCGTCATCACGGGCAGCCGCGTTTACGAGCCGCTTGCGGCGCGGTACGGCAAGCCGTTCGTCGTCGCCGGCTTTGAAGCGCGGCATATTCTCGAAGCCGTGTACGAATGCGTGCGGTTGTCGCAAAGAGCCCCGTTGGTGCGCAACCTGTATCCGGAAGCGGTCCGCGAGGAAGGGAATCCGAAGGCGCTCGCGCTGATCGAGCGGTATTTTGAAAGGCAGGATGCCGTCTGGCGCGGACTCGGGGTGATTCCCGCATCGGGGTATGTCCTGCGGGATAGGTGCGCAGAGGACGGCGCTGCCTACGATTTCACCGGATCGAGCGGTGGCGCCAACGGCAAAGAGGATGTCATCCCAAACGCCGACGGGGCGCTCCCGCAGGGGTGCCGCTGCGGGGACGTCATCCTCGGGCGCATCGACCCGCCGGACTGTCCGCTGTTCGGCGCGAGCTGCACGCCCGCGCGGGCCGTCGGCCCCTGTATGGTGTCGTCCGAAGGCGCCTGCGGCATCTGGTTCCGGAATCGAGGATAAATCCAAATCCATCCAATAGACAGGCGCGCCCTGAGAGAGCGCGCCTGTATCGTAATCCGTGTGCGGTCAGGGGTAAGTGAGACAGATCCGCAACACGGGTTTACGCGGTTTTACGCAGGACTACGCAATTTCGTAATCCTCATCGTGCTCTTTCGCACGGTCGTTCATCACGGTCTTTGCCGTCAGCAGGGACAGGATGACCGTTGCCGCGAGAATGATCGCGCTCCAGATCGTCCAGCTGTCCGCCACGACCATCTTGTAGGTCAGCATCGGCTCCGTGCAGGCGAAGAACACGATGTTTGCCGCCGCCGTCAGGAACACGCCGAGCGCATACCGCCGCGCCTTGACCTTCGCCTCTTCGGCCGCTTCCTCGATGACGTCTTTGCGACGCATCACAAGGAAGAGGAACACGAGTCCGACGAGCGCCATGAGCAGGTTGCTCAGCGCCCAGGTCGGCGCGGGCGTCTGCGGCACGGTGACCGGCGTATCCTCGGGCGCGATGATCTCGGGCTCGATGGGCGCCGCCACCGGCGTCGGCTCCGGCAGGAGTTCTTTGATCGGTTCCGGCACGACATCGCGCAGCCGCTCAATCACGCGTTCGGTCACTTCCCTGATGATCGTATTCTGCACGATCGTGGTCTCTTTCGGAACGATCTTGGTCTTCGTCTTGGTCTTGGTCTTCACGATCGTGATCGGCTCCGGCGGGTCCACGACCACCGGGTCTTCCGTCACCGTTGCCGTGACCTTGGTCGTCACCATCGGCGCCGTCACGACGGCGAATGTGATGCCGTACGTACCGGCCTTCTTCGCCGCATAACCACCGTCGCTCTTGACCACCACGCCGACCGCCGTGCCGTAAGCCGTGTTGGACGAATCCACACAGATCGCCTGCGCCCGCGCCGAACCGATCATCTCATCCTCCGTGCCGAGCATTTCCTCAACGCGTTTCGTGAAATCATACGCGCGGATTGCGAAGCCGTCCCGCACCAACCAATCGTCGCCGACGAGCACCACGCTGCTGCGTGTCACCGTATTGCGGTCGCTGTCCGTCACCGAGTAGTTCACCCGATACCAGCCTTCCGTCTGCGCGTCGACCGGCGAGTCATGCGTGACCTGATCCGTCAGGATGCCGTCTTCCGTATCCGACGCGCTCACGTCCTTCCTATACTCCGCCTCTCCGAAGACGGCCCCTACCGAAATCTGTTTCACATCCGGCACGTTCAGCTTCGGCGCGTCGCCCGTGGCGATCGTCGCTTTGATCGTCTTGGTCTCGCTCATCTTCGCCTGCACCGCAAGCGTGATGCCGTATACGCCGAGTTTTTTCGCCGAATAACCGCCGTCGCTCTTCACCACCACGGTCACGCTCTTCCCGAACGTCTCCGGCACGGACGGATCGATGCCGATCGCTTCGGCCCGCGCGGATGTAACCATCTCCTCTTCGGTGCCCGTCACCTTGCCGAGCGTCCGCGAGAAATCGTAGGCGCGAATCGCATAGCCGTCACCGACGACCCATTCGTCGCCGACCAAGACGACACCGCTTGCCGTTGCGACGTTGCGGTCGCTGTCCAGCACCGTGTACGCGACGACGTAGAAGCCTTCCGCGCCCGGCGCAACCGTGCCGCTGTACGTCACCTTTCCGGTCAAATCGCCGTCTTCTTCGTCCGCCGCGGTCACACCTTCGCGAATCTGCGCGTCGCCAAACACCGCGCCCTTGGAAATCTGCTTCACAGCGGGCACATGGAGACTCGGCAGACTGCCGGTCACGACATCTGCCCGCGCCGTCGTCGTCACGGAATCCTTGTCCGCCACCGCGAAGACGATGTCATACGCACCCGTCGCAACCTCTCCGTAACCGCCGTCGTTCTTCACGACAACTGCCACCGTCTCGCCGAATGTCGGGTTTTTCGCCCCGCCCGCAAGCGTCTGCCGCAAGTCGATCGCGACCGCGTCCGCGTAGGAAATCGCTTCCGCTTCCGTGCCGCGCACCTGTCCAAGCCGCTTCGTGAACCCGTGCGCGCGGATGGCGTACTCGCCGCCCTCGTCCACGACCCACGCGTCGCCGACGAGCACCATGCCGCTCTTCGTCTCCGTGTTGTCGTCGCTGTCCGTCACGGAATACGTCACCTTGTACGCGCCTTCCGCGGCGGTGTCCACCGCGCCCTCGTACGTGATGCCCGCGGAGAGCGTCTCGTTGTTGTCCTCCTCGTCCGTCGCGTACACGCCCTGCATGTACGACGGGCTCCCGTCGCCGCGCGCCCCGACCGGGAACGCGTCCCCGACGGCAAT